>PWIZ01000400.1 GCA_003560175.1 Halomonas sp.
CTAAGTGGAGTTGTAGCGGACTGTTTGGAAGAACGGGTTAAGAAACTGTCATTCCATTGGGCTGCAGTATCTCTAGTAATTTCTTCCTGTCCTTCATCGTATACTTCTTCTTGTCGTATGTTTTCTTCATTCACTACTACTTCAAAACCGTCTTGCTGAAGTTTTTGTTTATGAAGTTCCACAACATCAGAATAATTATCTACCAAATATTGATAATTTTCAGCTAATCTGAAATAGTAGTCTGCATCATTTTGCTCTGTAGCGTTATTTGCATCTTGTAAATACTCCTCAACAAGGAACCCAAGTTCTGTTTTTAATTCATTAACTACTTTGCTATACACGCTTCCAACTTCTTGTCCTTGGGGAGAAAACATTCCAAAAACATTATCCCCATATTCCACATTTAAAAGTTCAATAAACATTGCATGATATGTATCCATGGCCTTAGAAGTAAAATAGGAATCTTTACCCGGCAATGTCACTTTTAAAGAGCTATAGTCCAAATCTTTTGGAGTTTCTACAATATTTATAGTGTTTTCGTTAAGTCTGGCTCTTTCTGCTTTTAATGCTTCAAGAGATACGTCTTTTTTCTGGTATGCTACAACATCTTGTGGGGTCAAAGCAAAAGCACGGTTAGTGTACCCAAGCATATACCCAAGCTCTGCTAACGTAGTATCGCTGCTTAAATCTTCTACCCGTATCTCTCCTCCAAACATTTCAATGAAATAGTCTTTAATAGCTTGCCATAAATTAGCAACGGTTTGTTTAAATCCAGCTGTTTCTTTTATTTTATATTGCTGTACAGCTTCTTTGCCCATTACCGTAGTAATGGCTTCTGCCCATCCATTTATAGATAAATCACCTTGAGAATCAAGAAGAGCTCGATAATGCTCTTTAATATGCTTAATGACTTCTGGAGCATTTGTTTCTACTTGCTGTTTTAACTTTTCAAACAGGGAGTTGTTATCATTGATTATTTGGTTGACAATTCCATGGGAAACTTCATGGAAAGGGGTTTCTAAATAGATTTCTCCAAACACATATGCTTGTCCATTCCAATACATTCCATAAGGGACTTCATTGTACTTGGTAGGGTTGTTAATTTTGCCTTCCCTGTACATACGATTTAGAAACTCAAAACCAGACGCATGGGACATTGTACTAAATTTTACCCCTGTTCTTTTGGTCAGATTATTCATTATACGATTACCTTCGTAAAATGAAATCTGTTCAGAATCTGTGACTTTTTGTTCAGATGGTTTATTACGTATTCCGTGCCTACTTAATTTGCTTTTTCTAGAGGCGTCTGTTTCTGTAGTTGGGGGTTTTGTTGGTGGTTTTTCTTTAACATCTTTAGACCACTCTATTTCTATATAGCCTTCCTGGGTATCTGTTTCTCCAGTCTTGTCTTTATCTTTCCCATATTTCTCTTCTCCTGTCTTACTCCACACAACGTTAAACCCGTCTTGAGAGCTGCTAGAAGTAAATACTGATGTCCCACTTTTCTGCCATACAGGAGAGCCTTCTTTAGTTCCTAACTCCTTCATGGCGTAATACCATGCATGTATAGTGTGAAGCATATCTGTGGCTTGGGCACTTGGGAGTCTTTTGGTTTTTTGATTATCAACTCCAAGATTGAGCTCACTTAAAATTCCGGGCCTTGATTCTGCGTTTTCAAGGGCTTTAATATTGTTGTATATCTGTATGACATCATCAGTACTTACTTTTTCCCTTGTTTTTCCTCTATTCCAGTCCCTTATAAGTTGTTCTGCCTGTTCCCTTATCTCAACTCTTTTTTCGGAAAACTCGGTAATATGTTCTTTAAATAACCCTTTATTAAGTGTGGAAAGTTTTTTTGAGTTGTCTGTATATGTTTGAGTAAAGCTCTCTAAAGTTTCATTGTGGGGATTGTGAAATTCTAAACCCTGGTTCATGAACTGTACATCGTTTACATTTACCTCTACTCCCCCCGGAGTAAGTGTAGTGGTTTGTTTTGGAGTTACTTCTGTATGTCCAGTATCATTTTTAGAGATGAACTCTGAAACACTTTCATAATTAGTGGCTTTAAAGGCTCCTTCTTCATATCTATATGTTGTGCTGATTTTTTTACTGTCAATAGGTATATTGAGGTATTTTTCTTTTAATCGTTCCCGTATACCTGCTTCGTCATGTAGTTTATTAAGTACCTTTCCTTTTTCTGTAGCGAAAAGCTGTAAACTTGGCGCACCGTTTGATTTTTTACCAAAATATATTTTATTGTCATGTGCATGTACTTCCAAATGGGTAATGGAATTAAATATATCATACACACCTACATCTACACCATCAACTTCTATTTTAGTGGCTACTCCTTTTTTCTTGACTTTGCCTTTTTCTATTTTGGTTTTTTCAACATGGTGCTTCAAAACTTCAACTACAGTATCTACTTCTACTTGGTTAAGGTTTCTGCTGGACACAGAAATGATGTTGCCTGTCTCATGTTCATAGGCATAAGTTCTTCCCGGTTTTGAAGCGAAAGTAACTGGCCCCGCTATAGCTCCGGGAACATCCACTACAGTTACTGGGCCATCTGCAGTTACAAGAGTGTGGTTTTCAGATATAACTTCAGTATAAGGTCTTTTCACACCTTGTCTGTTGGGTACAGGAACACCTCTGTTTTTTCCCAATACCCCAAGAAATACGTCTTCCCCAGAATCAAGCTGTTCATATATATCAGAAAGTAAAGCTTTATGCTCTTCTTGTCTTTGAGAAATGAGCCTACTAAAAGCTGCCTCTCTTATAACAGGATTTTCAATGTTGGGGAACAGATTTGCAATATATTCATCACTACTTGCATAACGCAATTTAGATTCTGCATCAGGTAAAGAAGTGTAAATGCTTACATCCGGATCAAAGGAGTCTGTAGACCTTCCATCGACTGTGTAGTATTTCTCGCCTTTTGAATCCATCACCACAGCATAAAGTATACGGGACTCCCCATATTGCTCTTTAACCTCTTCAGGTATAGTTATACCAACAGTTTCGGGGTCAACTATCTTTAATTGAAGATCATTTATATAAGGGTTGACATTATTGACAAATACACCGAATCTATATCCTGCATCTGTTTGCCAATCTTCAACTCTTTTACTACCATGGTGGTCTTTTCCAGTAGTCCTGTTTAAATGCTTTTCAGGGCGTCTTAATGCTGAATTGTCATCTTGCAAGTCAAGGCTCATATCAACATCATCGACAAGTTGAGCTGTTTCTTGTTGTATTTCTGACAATACCCTTTCATAACTACTTATAGTTAATGCGGCCCTATTATATTGACGCAGCACTCTCATGGAAGATTTGGTAACTTCTGAGAATTTTAAATTTATAGCTTCATATGCTCCAGGGGAAATGTCCCCATAAAGAAATACAGCTTCTACATCAGAACTACGTAAAAATTCTTGTGTACGTGTAATCGCCTTAAATACTTCTGTGTCCTGTTGGGAAGGTTGCCCCTCTTTTATTTCTTGTAATAGGTATTCTCTATATTTTCTTACAAGTCTTTCTCTGCTTAAAGCGGTAGTATCGTGGAAAAAACCGTCTTGCCATAATCTGTTTATAGTTCTTTGCCTTGCTTCCCAGATAAATTCGTTTCCTTGAGATACACGGCTTAACACTTTGTGGAGCTGTCCCAAAACATCTATAGCTTCTTGTGCTCTTGCGTCAATTTCAGCATACCGTACTTTTAAAGCATCAAAATTTATCCAGTTATTAAGAAGATGTTTGTCCCTGATTTTAGCAAGTTCATCCTGTTCTCCTATTCTATCTTTTATAAGTGCCACAGGAGGGATAATGTCTTCTAATTTGTGTAAGTCTTTATACTCTCTCATCAACTTATTTAATGTTTTTTCATCTTGAATAAGTTGATCTTTTTGCCTTCTTAGCTGCTCTCTTTCTGCTTTGAGGGCTGTTAATCTACTTTCAACTCTATGTAAAAGGGCTTCTGTATCTCGTTTAAATTTGGACTCTTTGGACTCCATGGCTTTAATAACTTTAGCCATCTCAACATCAAAAACTGCGTTTGCTTCTGCTTCTGTCTGCCCTTCATTTATAGCTTTTTCTTTTGCCTGTTGAAGTCTTGCAGTTTCTTGAGCTAAATATTCTGCCCCCGGATTTTCCCTAGCACTTCTTAATTCCTGTTCGTATTGGGCAATGATTTCTTCTATTTTAAGTATGCTTTCTTCGGCTTGTTGAACCTGTTTTGGTTTTTGCTTAACAAGCTCTTTTAAACGGGTTACTTCTTCATTGAGTTGTTTTTTAATCTGATTTATCTTATTATAAACAGCTGTATTTATTTCTTCCGCAATTCTCCCTTCACCTAATGATTGTATACTATGGACAAGGAAATTCCTCAGTTCAGAAACCGAATTCAGACTATCTATATGTCTTGAAATAGTGTCTTGAACTTCTTTCAAAGCTTGACCAGCTTGCTCTTGCATACCGCTGACATACATTCTGCTAACTTTGTGTAGGGCTTTATCAAAGCGGTTGTTTTTTAAGTCTTTAGCAAGTTCACCTATTAATTTTTTCCTTTCTTTAGGGGCAATAATATCCTCTGGAGGAATAGTAAATCTGGTTTTATCTCTTCATTCGTCCGTCAGAAACAACTGTTCAGAAGCTTTGAAAGACTCTCCAGAGAATTCTTGTGTTTCGGTATTGAATTCGGTTAGATATACGCCGTCTCCTCTGTGTGATACTTGGTATGTGGCGTTATCTTCCACAACATGTATATA
>PWIZ01000352.1 GCA_003560175.1 Halomonas sp.
CCGCCCCTCCGCTGTCACCCACCATGTAGGAAAAACGCCAGATATTGCCCAGTCCCACCGCAGAGCCCGCGGCGGCGAGCACGAAGGTCATCTTCGATGACCACTGTGCATGCACGAGTTTTGACATGATTCACCCTGAGTTTACGTGACGCCACCGACCGATCTGGTGCGATGGCGGCTTGTGCTTGTCGTTGCCACGTCAAAGGCACCATGGATCACACGGCGCCTTCCAGAGCACGACAGAATCCGGAGAGGATCGCTGCCGTCGCGGGGTCTAAAACTATCCGATCAAACGCTCGATGGCCAGCAGCGGAGAGATGCATCAGCCAATCCGCGGTCCATCATTAGATACCGGTCAGAACAGCGAGGTCTGGGCCTCGCCAGGGAAGTCCGCCAGGGGCGGCAACGAACAGGCCTCGGCGAGCCGTGCCCGGAGGGATCTCGCCAGCGCTGGCGCTTGGCGATTGTCGGGAGTATGCACCATCAGATAAGAGGTTTTCCCCTGATTTATCCACAGGGCAAGGCGAGGAATCCAGGCGGCAAAATAGCGTTCGTTGATCTCCGGATCGCGGTGCCCGATGAAGCGCACCAGTGGCCGATTTGCCGTGGAAAGCACGTGTAAAGGGCGTTTCGGCTTTTCCCGCTGGGCCTTTAACAGCCCGGGGTGATCGCCAGGAGGGGTCGAGAAGAGCGGACGAACATCGAGCATTACCCGGTCGACGCCGTGACTTATCAACAATCGGTTGAGCGCGATCTCGGCGGCCCCCTTGTGGAAGAATTCACTGTGGCGTACCTCCACCGCACAGGGAATTCCCGCAGGCCAGCGAGACAGCAGGGCATCCAGCCGGGGGAGCTCATCGGCACCGAAATCCCTGGGCAGCTGCACCATCAGCGGACCGAGGCGGTCATGAAGCGGTGCCAGGGCCTCGAGGAAGCCATCCAGCCCCGCCTCGATGTCCGCCAGCCGCCGCTCGTGAGTCAGCGTTGCCGGCAGCTTGAAGCAGAAGCGGAAACCCGGCGGCACCTGACGGGCCCAGGCCGCCACCGTTTCGGCCCGTGGGGCACCGCTGTAGAAGGTGGTATTGCCCTCCACGCTGTCGAATACCCGCGCATACTCTTCCAGGCCGCCGCCGTGGGGCGGATAGAGAGTGCCGCGCCAGTCGGGGTTGGCCCACATGGGCAGCCCCAGGTAGAGACGCGGCGGCCCTGCAGTCAGCGTCACTCCACCGTCACGCTCTTGGCCAGGTTACGCGGCTGGTCCACATCGGTACCCTTGAGCACCGCCACGTGGTAGCTGAGCAGTTGTAGCGGCAGGGTGTAGAGGATCGGCGCCAGCGCCTCGTGCACATGGGGCAGGCAGAGTACCCTGACCCCTTCCTCCTCGACCATGCCCACCTGCTCATCGGCGAAGACGAACAGTTCACCTCCCCGGGCGCGCACTTCCTGCAGGTTGGACTTCAGCTTGTCGAGCAGCTCGTCGTTGGGAGCGACGGAAATGACCGGCATCTCGCTGTCCACCAGCGCCAGGGGGCCATGCTTGAGCTCCCCGGCCGGGTAGGCTTCAGCGTGGATGTAGGAGATCTCCTTGAGCTTGAGCGCGCCTTCCAGGGCGATGGGGAAATGTGCCCCGCGGCCCAGAAAGAGCGCATGGTGCTTCTCGGCGAAGGCCATGGAGAGCGCCTCGATCTGGGGGTCCAGCGCCAGTACCTGGGTCACCAGCCGCGGCAGGCCGCGCAGGGCCGCCACCAGCTCGGCCTGGATGGCTTCATCGAGCCCTTTCACCCGTCCCAGCGCCAGAGTGAAGAGCATCAGCGCGGTGAGCTGGGTGGTGAAGGCCTTGGTGGAGGCCACGCCGATTTCGGGGCCCGCCTGGGTCATCAGAGTCAGGTCCGACTCGCGTACCAGCGAACTGCCCGGCACGTTGCAGATCGCCAGGCTGGCCAGGTAGCCGCCCGCCTTAGCGAAGCGCAGCGCTGCCAGGGTATCGGCGGTCTCGCCGGACTGGGAGAGGGTCACGAACAGCGTGTCTTCGGGCACCACCACTTGACGGTAGCGGTACTCGGAGGCCACCTCCACCTGCACCGGCACCCCGGCGAAGCGCTCCAGCCAGTAGCGAGCCACCATGCCGGCGTGATAGCTGGTGCCACAGGCAACGATATGGATCTGGCGGACGCGGTCGAACAGCGCCTCCGCGTCGGGGCCGAAGCTCTCCACCAGCACCGAACTCGCGCCCAGGCGACCTTCGAGGGCCGCCGCGATCACCGCCGGCTGCTCATGGATCTCCTTGAGCATGAAGTGGCGATACTCCCCCTTGCTGGCCGCGCCGTCGCCGTGCTCGAAGGTCTGCACCTCGCGCTCCACCGGTGTACCGCCGGCATCGAAGACCTCGATCCGCCCACCGGCCGAGAGGCGCACCATGTCGCCCTCCTCCAAGTAGATGAAGCGGTCGGTGACCTGCAGCAGCGCCAGCGGGTCGGAGCCCAGGAACGCCTCGCCGATGCCGACACCCACCACCAACGGGCTGCCCTTGCGGGCGCCGACGATCACGCCCGGCTCGTCGGCGCTGACCACCCCCAGCGCATAGGCACCATCCAGCCGGGACAGCACGCGGCGTACCGCGGCCAGCAGGTCTCCAGCCTCGCGGCTCTCGCGCTCCAGCAGGTGGGCGACCACCTCGGTATCGGTCTCGGAGGTGAAGTCATAGCCGGCCGCCTTGAGTTCCCGGCGCAGGGTCTCGTGGTTCTCGATGATGCCGTTGTGCACCACCGCCAGCCGCTCACCGGACTGGTGCGGGTGGGCATTGACCTCACTGGGACGGCCGTGGGTGGCCCAGCGGGTGTGAGCGATGCCACAGTGCCCGGGCAGCGGTTCGACCGCTAGGCGCTCGGCCAGAGCGACCACCTTGCCCACCGCCCGGCGGCGCTGCAGCTGCCCGTCCGGTGCGAGCACCGCCATGCCGGCGGAGTCATAGCCGCGATATTCGAGCCGTTTCAGCCCCTCGAGCAGGATGCCTTCCACATTGCGCTCGGCAACGGCCCCGACGATTCCACACATGGTGACTCTCCTTAGCTGTCCTTGCTGGGGCGCGGCCAGTCGGCCTTGCTGATCTGACGGCCGCGGGAAACGGCCAAGGCGTTGTCGGCCACGTCCTTGCTGATGGTGGAGCCGGCGCCCACGGTGGCATTGCGGCCCACGCTGACCGGGGCCACCAGGGCCGTATTGGAGCCAATGAAGGCGCTGTCGCCGATCTCGGTGCGATGCTTGTGGGCGCCGTCATAGTTGCAGGTGATGGTGCCGGCGCCGACGTTGACATCGCGTCCCAGGCGGGCATCGCCGATATAGCTCAGGGGGTTGATCTTGCTGCCCTCGCCCACCTCCACGTTCTTGGTCTCGACGAAGTTGCCTACCCTGGCGCCGACTGCCAGGCGGGTGCCGGGACGCAGCCGCGCGAAGGGGCCGACCCGACCATGCCCGGCGACGACCGCGCCCTCGATGACGCTGTGGGGCTCAATCACCGTCTCGGCACCGATATGGCTGTCGCGGATCACGCAGTGAGGGCCGATGCGCCCCCCCTCGCCGAGCTCCACCTCGCCCTCGAAGACACAGCCTACGTCGATCTCCACATCGTGGCCGCAGGTCAGGGTGCCGCGCACATCGAGGCGCGCCGGATCGAGCAGGGCCACACCCTCGGCCATCAGCCGTTCGGCCTGAGACAGCTGATAGGCGCGCTCCAGGCGAGCCATCTGCAAACGGTTGTTGACGCCTTCCACTTCCACCGCCTCAGCCGGCTGAGTGGTGACAACCTTCACTCCTTCGGCGGCCGCCATGGCGATGATGTCGGTGAGGTAGTACTCCCCCTGAGCGTTGTCGGCGGAGAGGCTCGGCAACCAGCGGCGCAGCTGAGGGGCGGTCATGGCCATGATGCCGGTGTTGCACTCGTCGATCGTCCGCTCGTTTTCTGAGGCATCCTTGTGTTCAACAATGGCCACCGCCTCGCCCTCGGCGTTGCGCAGGATGCGCCCGTAGCCAGTGGGATCGTCGAGGGTCACGGTGAGCAGCCCCAGGTGATCGTCATCGACGTTCGCGAGCAGCGCCGCCAGGGTCTCGCGGCAGATCAGCGGCACATCGCCGTAGAGCACCAGTACCTTGCCTTCGCCGAGGTGATCCAGAGCCTGAGCCACGGCGTGGCCGGTGCCCTTCTGCTCGGCCTGCAGCGCGAAGTGCACCGCGCAGTCGGAAAGGGCCTCGCGAACCCGCTCGGCACCATGTCCTACCACCACGTGGGTGCGCTCAGCGCGAAGGCCTTTTGCGGTATCGATCACGTGCCGCACCATGGGCTTGCCGGCCAGGCGGTGCAGGACCTTGGGAAGGGTCGAGCGCATGCGGGTACCCTGACCCGCCGCAAGAATTACTACGTCCAGCGTCATCATGACTCCTTGTCCAGGTTCGTCGATCTCATCATTCCAGGTCAGTGGACCTCCAGGCCCAGCTCCGCCACCAGCTCCTCGCCGAAGGCATCGACGAAGGCGGGACTGACGCGGCTTCGCCACTGGTCACCATCGCGCACGACCATCAGCACCTTGAGCCCCTGCTCCCGGGCCAGGGTCATGCCTCCCTCCTCGCCCAGCACCATCAGCGCCGTGGCCCAGGCATCCGCCCAGGCGTTGGAAGGGTGCAGAACGCTCACCGAAGCCAGACGGTGGTCGATGGGCCGGCCGCTGCGCGGGTCGAGCGTATGGGAGAAGCGCTGCCCGGCCTCCTCGAA
>PWIZ01000145.1 GCA_003560175.1 Halomonas sp.
AGAGGAGACTGGAGAAGTGAGACACCAGCCCCCCGCTGCCGAGATGGAGCATCAACGGCCAATGGCCGGCAATGAGAAGGCCAGGGAGGCTGCTCTTGGTAGCGAGGGGCTGCTGGGCCAGCAAGATCTGTTATGGGCCTCGGAGGAGCTGGCCGTGCCGGTGGCGGCGATCATGGCGGTGAATGAGGTGGAGTCACGGGGCAGCGGCTTCTTCTCCAATGGCAGGCCCGCCATTCTCTTCGAACGCCATATCATGGCGCGTCGACTCCGGCACCATGGTATCGACCCAGCGCCCCATATCGCCAGCGAACCAGAACTGGTCAACCCCTCCGCCGGTGGCTACCTGGGGGGCGTCCGAGAGTATGAGCGACTGGAACGGGCTCAGCAGATTCACCATGACAGCGCGCTGGAATCGGCCTCCTGGGGCCTGTTCCAGATCATGGGGTTTCACTGGCAGCATCTGGATTACGACAGCGTCCGGCACTTTGTCGAGTGCATGCACAGGTGTGAAGGGGAACATCTCGCCGCGTTCGTGCGCTTCATCCGGAAGGATCCGGTGCTGCTCTCGTCACTACGCCATCAGCAGTGGGCCAGGTTCGCTCGCCGCTACAATGGCCCCGCCTACGCCAGAAACCGTTACGACGTGAAGATGGCCCAGGCCTTCGACAGCCACGCCAAAGGATTGAAAGAGTCAGGCCTGATGGCCTGATTTCACCGATTGGTTGGTTAATGCAGATTCCTCCATCATCTTTCAGGCCGGCTATCGGGCCAAGATAAAACGCGAAAGGGCCTCCAACGGCATCGGACGAGCCAGCAGAAAGCCCTGGAAGATATCGCATCCCCAAGCTTCCAGCTGTCGACGCTGCTCTTCCGTCTCGACGCCCTCGGCCACTACCTGAAGCCCCAGGTGGCCGGCCATGGAGATAATACCCTGCACGATGGCGGCATCATGAGGATTGGTGGTGACCTCATTGATAAAACTGCGATCGATCTTCACCTTGCTGATGGGCAGGTGTCGCAGATAGCTGAGGCTGGAGTAGCCGGTGCCAAAGTCGTCGATGGACACGCCGATGTGCATGGCACGCAGCGCATGCAGGATATCGATGGCCGATTCGGTGTTATCCATGAGGATTCCCTCGGTCAGCTCCAGTTCGAGCTGCTCTGCCGGCAGCCCCGACTCCTGAAGCACCTGGCAAAGGGTGACCAGGAAGTTCGGTCGATGAAACTGCAGCGGCGACAGATTGACCGCCACCTTCACCTTGCCGGCCCCCTGGTGACCCAGCGCGATCATGTCTGCGGAAGCTCGCTCCAGCACCCAGCGGCTGAGGGAGATGATCTGCCCGGTGGATTCCGCCAGAGGAATAAACACCTCCGGGGAAACATAGCCTCGCTCCGCGTGGTTCCAGCGCAGTAGCGCCTCCACGCCGGCCAGGGTGCCATCGCGGGCCAGCAGGGGCTGGTAGTGCAATTCCATTTTACCGGAAGCGATGGCTTCCTGCAGATCGTTACGCAGCATGACCCGCTCACCCAACTGCTCGTTGATCTCCTCGGTATACCAATGATGGGCGTTGCGTCCCTGCTGCTTGGCCTTGTACATGGCCATATCGGCCTGCTGGATCAGCTCACGCGGCTCTGCCATGGCCGGATCGCTCAGCGCGATGCCCACGCTGCAGGTCAGGTAGAGCTCATGGCCTCCGATCAGGTAAGACCGTGATATCTCCCTCATCAGGCGATCTACCAGGGTCAGCACCTGCTCTTCCTGTGTGACGTCGGTCATCAGCAGCACGAACTCGTCGCCGCCCATGCGTGCGACGGTATCGCCGGGACGTACCGAGGCCTCCAGTCGCCTGGCCACTTCGCACAGGACGGCATCACCCACCGCATGGCCCAGGGTGTCGTTGATCGGCTTGAAATCGTCGAGATCGACAAACAGCACCGCCAATCGCTCAGGACGACGAGCCGTGAGGGCCACATCATGCTCGAGACGGTCTTCGAAGAGACTGCGATTGGCCAGCCCCGTCAGGGCATCATGGCTGGCATGATGAGCCAGCTGAGACTCGTAGGTCTTCTGGTCGGAGACATCGTTCTGCATCCCCACGTAGTGGGTGATCGTCTCCAGGGCATCGCGCACCGGGGCGATATAGAGATCGTTCCAGAACGGCGTACCATCCTTGCGATAGTTGAGCAGCGTGACTTGTACGTCCTCTCCCCTCGACAGCTGCAGACGAATGCGCTCCACCACAGCGGGATCGGTGTCAGGCCCCTGCAGGAAGCGGCAGTTACGCCCCAGCACCTCCTCCTGGCTATAGCCACTCATCCGCCGGAAGGCCGGATTGACGTAGATGATGGGGGCATCCGGTCGATTAGCGTCGGCAATCGCCACCCCATTGATACTCCCTTCCACGCTGCGCTCCAGCAGGCGAAGAGTGCGGCGGCTGTGATGGCGCTCCACCGCCAGGGCCGCCAGGTCGGCCGCCTTGCCGAGGAGCCGTCGGGATGCGACATCGGGAGAACTCGGTACCGCCAGATAGGTGCCGAAGGTGCCTAGCACCTCTCCATCGCTGTCCAGGATCGGCACTGACCAGCAGGCGCGCAGCCCCTGAGCCAGCGCCAACTCGCGGTAGCTGCTCCAGCGAGCATCCTCGGTGAGGTCTTCACAGATCACCGTTTCACCGAAATAAGCGGCGCTGCCGCAGGAGCCGATACCCGGGCCGATCTCGAGCGTCGTCACCGCCTCCCGATAGGCCCGAGGCAGACGGTCACCTGCCATCAGATTCAGGGAAGTCCCCTCCTCGTTGACCAGCATGATCGAGCAGAGCGAACCCGGAACCTGCTGCTCCAGCATGCGACAGATGGCCTCCAGGATATCTTCCAGCGGCTCCTCGCGGACGATGCGGGTCTGCACGGCCTGCTGCGCCTCGAGTTGCTGCCTGACGTCACTCAGGGCCCGAGTACGGCCCAGCAGCTGGCCGGCCAGCGCCAGGCTGAACACCAGCATGCCACTCAATACCAGCCCGCCACTGGCGACACCGACCGGCATCAGGCCGGCCAGCAGCCAGTCGTGCTGGGTACCGGGATAGGCCTCCAGGGTCAGCATGGGGCCGCTGGGTAGACCGATGTGCCGCCGATTCAGCAGGTGGTTGACGAAGACGCCCTTGGGCTCCCCCTGGCCGATACCCGGCGGTCGCAGCTCCCCTACTGGCTCGCCATGGCGCAGGATCACGACCCGGTAGGCGCCAAGCTGCAGGCGTAGCTCGTCGGCAAACAGCTCGGAGAGGTCGATAAGGCTCAGCAGCAGCTGACCGCTGCCGGGCACATCGATGGCCAGCAAGGCCAGCGCCGGGGACTCCGGCTGGAAAAGCATCAAGCGCGGCGGCCCCAGACCCAGGCCCAGCCAATCGCGCACCTCCGGAAGCTGCAGCTGAGCGGCCAGCATAGCCTCGCTGGTTCGGTCGCCCCCGACCCGCCAGGCCCACCCCGCACCGGGCCGATAGAGGCCAACCGCCTTGAGACTGGAGGCGTCCTGCAAGTAGCCCTGCAGGTCGCGCTCGAGTACCGCCGAGTCAAGCTCTCCGCCTCCTGCGTCCAGGCGATCGGCCATGCGCCGCATCAGGCTCAACCGCGACACCATCACCTGTTCGGCGTTGAGCTGAATGTTATCCAGCAGATAGTCTGCCTGACGGTTAAGAGTCTCTTCTTGCTGCCAGCTCAGTAGCAGCCAGGCCAGGCTGCTGGCCAGCACCCCGACGAGGCCGGCCAACACCGCCACCCTCCCCAGCTTCAGCGGCCTTTCACCGCGCAGCCCCGCCACCGTGATGCCCAGGCCAAGCCCCCCCGCCATCAGCAGCGCTGACAGCACTTGAGGATCGAGGCGGGCCAGGAGCCAGGGGCGAAGCGCGGGCACAACCACCAGCGAGGCGAACAGCCCGGCCCCGGCCAGCAGCCCTCCCCATGACACCCACAGCCAGCGACGGCGCCCGCCGGGCTTGCCCAGCAGCAGGCAGAAGGCTGCCGGCAACAGCAGCAAGGTTGACAGGACACCCAGCCGCGGTTCAACGCCGGGCGCCATGAATCCCCCCGGGGCAAGCAGCGCTTGGGCCAGGGTATGCAGCAACAGGACGGTCAGCAGCCCGCTGGCGAGCAGGCGAGCGCCTGTCCAGCCGGCCAGAAGGGCCAGCAGGCCCATTCCCCCCAGCACCAGCGCCATGAAACCGTCGGCGACCAGCAGCATATGAAGTGGGGAATAGACCAGTTTCAACCAGCCCAGTACCAGCCCGTTGATACCCACGATGATAAAGGAGGTCGCGAGCAGCAGTAGCAGGCTGTCCATCATCAGGTGACGGGTGGTCGTTGGCATTAACCCTCCTTGGATTCGCTCGCCACACGCAGGCAGGTCCATTGCGCGAAATACCCCGGGAATCAGGTTGCCTCTCTGACGAGAAACGGGACCACAGAGTAGCCCAGATCGTGTCCAGAGTGGCATCACGCATGATGCGCGCTGGAGATCTGTCCAGGAAAGGGAGGAGGGGCTGGGCGTGATGGAGTTGCCGGACACATATCCCGACGCCAAATCACGATTTCAGACATGAAAAAAGCCGCTGAAATCAGCGGCTTTTTAAATTCGTGGCGGAGGGGGAGGGATTCGAACCCTCGAAGCCTTTCGACTTACACACTTTCCAGGCGTGCTCCTTCGACCACTCGGACACCCCTCCGCATTGTTGACCCGTCGAGAAGGTCGC
>PWIZ01000083.1 GCA_003560175.1 Halomonas sp.
CCCTATTATTATGGCGAAGAAACTCTTCATCAAGACGCACGGCTGCCAGATGAACGAGTACGACTCCGCACGCATGGCGGATCTGCTCGGCGAATCCCACCGGCTCGAGCTCACCGACGACGAGCGCGAAGCCGACGTCATCCTGCTCAACACCTGCTCGATCCGCGAGAAGGCTCAGGAGAAAGTGTTTCACCAGCTCGGACGCTGGAAGAAGCTCAAGGAGGCCAACCCCGACCTGGTGATCGGCGTCGGCGGCTGCGTAGCGAGCCAGGAAGGCGAGGCCCTGCGCAAGCGGGCGCCCCATGTGGACATGGTGTTCGGCCCCCAGACCCTGCACCGGGTGCCCGCGATGCTAGACGCCCGCCAGCAGAACCAGATCTCCATGGTTGACGTCACCTTTCCGGAGATCGAGAAGTTCGATCATCTGCCCAAGCCGAGCTCCGATGGCGCTACCGCCTTCGTCTCGATCATGGAGGGCTGCTCCAAGTACTGCACCTTCTGTGTGGTGCCCTACACCCGCGGCGAGGAGGTCTCGCGCCCCTTCGAGGCAGTGATGGACGAGGTGATTCACCTGGCCGATCAGGGCGTACGCGAGATCAACCTGCTGGGGCAGAACGTCAACGCCTACCGCGGCCTCAACCAGCTGGGCGACGAGATCGACCTGGCCGAGCTGATCGGCTGCGTGGCGGCCCTGGAAGGCATCGACCGCATCCGCTTCACCACCTCCCATCCGGTGGAGTTCACCGATAGCCTGATCGAGGCCTTCGGCGAGATCCCCGAGCTGGTCAGCCACCTGCACCTGCCGGTGCAGTCCGGCTCCGATCGCATCCTTTCCGCCATGAAGCGCGGCCACACCGCGGCGGAGTACATCGAGAAGATGGAGCGCATCCGCGCGCTGCGCCCGGACATCAGCTTCTCGTCCGACTTCATCATCGGTTTCCCCGGCGAGACCGAGGACGACTTCGCGGCCACCATGGACCTGATCGGCCAGATTGGCTTCGACCACTCCTTCAGCTTCATCTACTCGGCGCGCCCCGGCACTCCAGCGGCCAACCTTCCGGACGACACCCCGGAAGCGGTGAAGAAGCAGCGCCTGGCGATCCTTCAGGAGCGCATCAACCAGCAGGCGGCTCAGATCAGCCGGCGCATGGTGGGCACCACCCAGCGCATCCTGGTCACCGGTTTCTCTCCTCGCGATCCGGGTCAGCTCTCCGGTCGCACCGAGAACAACCGGGTGGTCAACTTCCGGGCCGCCAACCCCACCGAGCTGATCGGCTATTTCGTCGACGTCGAGATCACCGAGGCACTGCCCAACTCCCTGCGCGGCGAACTCGCCTCGCCGGAATTCTACTGACCCTGTCGGAGTCGGCAGAACCTGCGATGCTCTCTTTGCATTGCCCCGGCTCGCGCCGGGGCAGTAAGCTGCCTTAAATCCATCATCCACGGGATCCGCCAGTCTTGAGCCAGCCAACCTCTCCGGCCAATCGCATCATCACTCTCAATCTTGAGCCCAATGACCCCCGCCGCCTGGCCAACCTTTGCGGCCAGCGCGACGAACACCTCAAGCTGGTGGAAGCGCGCCTCGGCATTACCCTGCGCAACCGCGGCAACATCTTCCAGCTGGCGGGCCCCATCCATCGGGTCAAGGCCGCAGCCAACCTGCTCGAGCACCTCTACCGCGAAACCGAGGCCAGCGACCTCGACCCGGATACCGTGCACCTTTTCCTGCAGGAGTCTGGACTCGAAGCCCTGGAGGAAGACGAGGGCAGCGAGGAGAGCGGCGAGGTGCTGATGCGCACGCCGCGCACCCTGATCAAGCCCCGGGGCCTCAACCAGCAGGCCTACGTGCAGAGCATCCGCGCCCACGACATCAACTTCGGCATCGGTCCGGCCGGCACCGGCAAGACCTATCTGGCCGTGGCCGCCGCGGTGGAGGCGCTCAACCAGCAGGAGGTGCGTCGCATCCTGCTGGTGCGCCCGGCGGTGGAGGCCGGCGAGAAGCTCGGCTTCCTGCCCGGCGACCTGGCCCAGAAGATCGACCCCTACCTGCGTCCGCTGTATGACGCCCTCTACGAGATGATCGGCTTCGAGCAGGTCGCCAAGCTGATCGAGCGCCAGGTGATCGAGATCGCCCCGCTGGCCTACATGCGCGGGCGCACCCTCAACAACGCCTTCATCATCCTCGACGAGAGCCAGAACACCACCCGAGAGCAGATGAAGATGTTCCTGACCCGCATCGGCTTCGGCTCCACCGCGGTGATCACCGGTGACGTGACCCAGGTCGACCTGCCCCGCGGTCAGACCTCGGGGCTGATCCAGGTGCTGGAGGTCCTCAAGGGGACACCGGGAATCGGCACCACCCACTTCGCCGCCAAGGACGTGGTGCGCCATCCGCTGGTGCAGCGCATCATCGAAGCCTACGATCACTTCGAGGCCGGCCAAGAGGTCGCCGAGCGCGCCCGCAAGGAGGCCAAGGACCTGGAGCGCGAGGCGCTGCGCCTTGAGCGCCAAGAACGCCAGGAGCGACTTGACCGCGAGCGTGGCGAGTCATGAGTCTCCCCCGGGTCGATCTTCAGGTGGCCATCGAGGCCGAGGGCCTGCCGACCCAGGATGCGCTCGAGGTCTGGGTGGCTGCCGTGCTTGTCCGCCATGAGGTGGCCGACGACAGCGAGCTGACCGTCCGCCTGGTGGATGCCGAGGAGAGCCGACAGCTCAACCGCGACTACCGCGGCCGAGACCAAGCCACCAACGTGCTCTCCTTCCCCTTCGAGTGCCCTCCCGGCGTGGAGCTGGCGCTGCTCGGCGACCTGGTGATCTGCCACCCGGTGGTGGCGGCCGAGGCCGCTGAACAGGACAAGGCCCAGCGCGATCACTACGCTCATATGGTGGTGCATGGCACCCTGCACCTGCTGGGTCATGACCACATCGAGGATGACGAGGCCGAGGCCATGGAGGCACTGGAGCGCGAGATCCTGGCCGGCCTCGGCCTCGACGACCCCTACCGTGAAGCCGGCAGTACTGCCCGCGACGACGACGCTACCGAGGACGAGAGACCCCACCCATGAGCGAAGACCGATCGAGCGGCCAGGGCGGCCGATCCTGGCTGGAGAAGCTGTTCAACGCCCTGTCCGGTGAAAGCGACGAGCCCAGTTCCCGTGACGAGTTACTCGCCTTCCTGCGCCAGGCGGGCAGCCGCCTGAAACTCGAGCAGGACGCCATGATGATCATCGAGGGCGCCCTGAAGATCAGCGACCAGCAGGTGCGCGAGGTGCTGATCCCCCGCTCTCAGGTCACCGCCATCGGCCTCGACCAGCCGCTGGAGGAGTATATGCCGATCATCCTCGAGACCGGACACTCGCGTTATCCGGTGATCGGCGAGAACCTCGACGAGGTCAAGGGCATCCTGCTGGCCAAGGACCTGCTGCCGCTGCTCCAGGGCGGCCAGGAAAATGGTCGTCCCTTCCGCCTCGAGGAAGTGGTACGCACGGCGCTGTTCGTGCCGGAGTCCAAGCGGCTCAACAGCCTGCTCAAGGAGTTCCAGGACACCCATAACCATATGGCGATCGTGGTGGACGAGTACGGCGGCACCGCCGGCATCGTCACCATCGAGGATATCCTCGAGGAGATCGTCGGGGAGATCGAGGACGAGCACGACACCGACGAGGAGGAGGATATCCGCGAACTGGGCGAGGGACGCTTCGCGATCCGCGCCCTGACCCCCATCGAGGACTTCAACGAACGCTTCGACACCCGCTTCTCCGACGAAGAGTTCGATACCCTGGGTGGCCTAGTGATGCAGCGCTTCGGCCATCTGCCCGGCCGCGGCGAGCATACCGAGATCGGCGGCTGGCGCTTCATCGTGCTCAACGCCGACAACCGCCGCATCCGCCTGCTGGAAGCCGAGCCTTGCGAAGGGTCTGACGACGCCTGAGCTGACGACGCCTGAGCTGACGACGACTGAGCCCTTGAAATAGAACACGACATGGACGGTCACGATGTCTGAGCTTCGCTACTCCCCCCTACTCGGCTACTTGCTCGCCCTGGCGGCCGGCCTGTTGACCACCCTCACCGCCTCCCCCTTTGAGCTATGGTGGCTCGGCCCAGTGGCCGTGGGCCTGATCTACCTGGGCATTCACGCCCTGACGCCCGGCCAGGCCGCCCTGCGCGGCTGGTGTTATGGCCTGGGCCTGTTCGGCTCCGGCGCTTCCTGGGTCTATGTCTCGATCCATGACTACGGCTATACCGGCGTGCCCCTGGCGGTGTTTCTCACCGCGCTGTTCGTGGCCAGCATGGCGCTGTTCCTGGCGGCGACCCTGTGGCTCTATCGCCGCCTTTGCGGGCCGCGGCTGGCCTTCCTCTCGTTTGCCGGCGCCTGGGTGCTGGGCGAGTGGCTGCGCACCTGGCTGTTTACCGGCTTCCCCTGGCTGCTGCTCGGCAGCGCCCACGTCGATTCGCCGCTGGCGCTCTGGGCGCCCATCGGCGGGGTCTACCTGCTGTCGCTGATCACCGTGCTCAGCGGCACCCTGTTGGTGGAGTTCCTGTCCCGGCGCTGGTGGGCCGCTGCCCCGGTGGCCATCCTTTGGCTCACGCCGCTGGCGCTGCTACCGACGCAATGGACCCAGCCCGCCGGCGAGCCGCTGCGCGTTGCTCTCCTGCAGGGCAACCTGGACCAGCTGATCAAGTGGACCCCCGAGGGCCAACGCGAGGCCGCCAACATCTACAGCG
>PWIZ01000130.1 GCA_003560175.1 Halomonas sp.
AGCTGGTCTACCTGCTGGAGTCCGGCTCGGACAGGATCGGTGCGTTGGATTTCCAGGAGTCTGCCACCGACTATCGGCCGCGAGAGAGCCAAACCGCCACCCTGGATGAACTGCAGGAAGCTTCAGCGTATGTGGAGGCAGGAGAACCGCTGCCTCCGGCGCTTGACCAGGCCATGCAGCACGGCAGCAGTATCGGCGGTGCCCGCCCCAAGGCCCTGCTAGACGATCGGGATCGCAAGCTGGTGGCAAAGTTTTCTTCCAGCACCGACCTCTACAGCGTGGTGAAGGCCGAGTTCGTCGCCATGCGGCTCGCCAGGCAGGTGGGGCTCGATGTCGCTCCCGTCGAGATGGCCCGCTCACTGGGCAAGAATGTCCTGCTGGTGGAGCGCTTCGATAGAGTGAAGGCCACGGACGGCTGGAGTCGGCGCATTGTGCTCTCGGCCCTCACTCTACTCGGTCTGGATGAGATGATGGCCCGCTATGCCAGCTATGAGGACCTCGCCCATCGGATCCGAGGCGAGTTCGACCAACCAGGGCAGACGCTGCGCGAGCTGTTCGGGCGCATCGTCTTCAACGTGCTCTGCGGCAATACCGACGATCATGCACGTAACCATGCTGCCTTCTGGGATGGTGTGAGCTATCGACTGACGCCGGCCTACGACATCTGTCCTCAGTCGCGAACCGGCGGAGAAGCCACCCAGGCCATGCTGCTGCATGGCCAGGAACGCCGCAGTCAGCTCGTCCATTGCCTGGCAGCCGCGGAGCGGCTCGGACTGAGCCATGCCCAGGCCCGTGAGATCATCAATCACCAAATCGCAACAATCCGTGATAGCTGGGGTGCCATTTGCGATGAGGCCGACCTGAGCCCGGTCGACCGCAACTTCCTTTGGGGCAGGCAGTTTCTGAATCCGTTTGCGTTGGAGGGCTATGCCGAGGCATGAAGCACCCTGGCCGATGCGCCATTGATCTGTCTCTATGTCGAGCCCAACACCGAGAATAGCTTGCAACGACGTTCCCAGGTCATGGTGGACAAGCCCATGACGGTGAGGCGAGAGAGAGTTGGGGAGGCCTTCGGCCACCTCGATGATAGCGCCATGGTTGCCGTCAACAGAGCGCTGGCCGTCTTCCTCGGCTTTGCATGAGCGAGGATGGCTGGGTTGCTGACGCTAGTGCACGCCGCCCGGGAGCCCTGCGGTCTCCATTCGCCGGGCGGAGCCCAGCTCCCACCAGAAGCAACAGCCTCGGTGGTAAGGAGATTGCCTCTATGCTCTGCTGCCACGGGTGGGAGACCGGCTTTGCCGAGCGAATGGCGCCGCAGGCGCCTTGGCTGGGTTGCTGACGCTAGTGCACGCCGCCCGGGAGCCCTGCGGTCTCCATTCGCCGGGCGGAGCCCAGCTCCCACAAAAACAGCAAGGCCGGCGCCTAGCGCCGGCCTTGTTCGGTTTTACCCGGGAGCCCTGCGGGCTCCATTCGCCGAGCGGAGCTCAGCTCCCACCAGAAGCAACAGTCTCGTTGGCATCTTCATTCGCCGGGCGGAGCTCAGCTCCTACCAGAAGCAACAGCCTCGGTGGCATCTCCATTCGCTGGGCTCCCACCGATATCAGCGTTGGCTGGCGGTCAGGGCCTGGTCGAGGTCGGCGAGGATATCGTCGATGTGCTCGATGCCGATGGAGAGGCGCACCATGTCCGGGGTGACGCCCGCCTTGACCAACTCCTCGTCGTTGAGCTGGCGATGGGTGGTCGAGGCCGGAATCGACGAGCAGGTCTTGGCATCGCCGATATTGACCAGGCGTAGGATCAAGTTCAGGGCGTCATAGAAGCGCTCGCCGGCCTCGCGACCGCCCTGAATGCCGAAGCTCAGGATGCCCGAGGCGCGACCGTTCATGTACTGCTGCGCCAGAGCGTGGTCCTTGTGGCTCGAAAGGCCCGCGTACTTCACCCAGTTCACCGCGGCGTGGCCCTCCAGGTACTCGGCCACCCGCTGGGCATTGTCGCAGATCCGCTCCATGCGCAGCGCCAGGGTCTCCAGCCCCTGCAGCAGGTTCCAGGCCGCCTGGGCGGAGAGCGCCGCCCCCATGTTGCGCAGCGGCACCACCCGGGCGCGACCGATAAAGGCCGCCGCGCCGAGATCCCGCGTATAGCAGACCCCATGGTAGGAGACATCCGGCTCGTTGAGCAGCGGGAACCGCTCGGCGTTCTCGGCCCAGGGGAACTTGCCGGAATCGATGATCACGCCGCCCACGGTGGTGCCGTGACCGCCGATGTACTTGGTGGCCGACTGGATGACGATATCGGCGCCGTGCTCGATGGGCCGCCACAGGAAGGGGGTCGGCACGGTGTTGTCGACGATCACCGGCACGCCGTGGCGATGGGCCGCCTCGGCGAGGCGCGCCAGGTCCACCACGCTGCCCGAGGGATTGCCTACCGTCTCGCAGAAGACCGCCTTGGTCCGCGCGTCGATGAGCCCCTCGATGCCGGCGATGTCGTCCTTGTCGGCGAAGCGCACCTCGATGCCCTGTCGCGGCAGGGTGTGGGCGAAGAGGTTGTAGGTGCCGCCGTAGAGCTCGCTGATGGAGACGATGTTGTCCCCCGCCTCGGCGATGGTCTGGATAGCGGCGGTGATGGCCGCCATGCCCGAGGCCACCGCCAGGCCGGCGATGCCGCCTTCCAGGGCGGCGAGGCGCTGCTCCAGCACCGCGCAGGTGGGGTTCATGATCCGCGAGTAGATGTTGCCCTCGACCTTGAGGTCGAAGAGGTCGGCGGCGTGCTGGGCGCTGTCGAAGGAGAAGGAGGTGGTCTGGTGGATCGGCACGGCCACCGCGTGCTGATCGTCGGGGGTATAGCCGTGGTGCAGGGCGATGGTTTCGCGTTGCATGACGTGTCCTTGCGATGGGGGTGGAGACAACTCGCCCAATGCTAACCAACTCTGACTCGAGCCACTAATATCGTTTAGTCTCTGTCGGTATAACCCGACCCGCACAGCGCCTCGACGCTGCCCTGACGGATGCTCAAGCGGATGTTCAAGCGCTATTTGCCAATTCTGGCCTGGCTGCCCCACTACAACCGCCGCCTGGGCGGCGCAGACCTGCTGGCCGGCCTGATCGTCACCGTGATGGTGATTCCCCAGTCGCTGGCCTATGCCCTGCTGGCCGGCCTGCCCGCTGTGGTGGGGCTCTACGCCAGCATCCTGCCGGCGGTGCTCTACGCGCTGCTGGGCACCAGCCGCACCCTGGCGGTGGGCCCGGTGGCGATCATCGCGCTGATGACCGGCGCCGCCCTCTCCGGCGTGGCCGTCCCGGGAACACCCGAGTATCTGCAGGCGGCCCTGGTGCTGTCGCTGCTCTCCGGGCTGATGCTCGGGGTCATGGGCTTGCTGCGCCTGGGCTTCTTCACCAACTTCCTGAGCCACCCGGTGATCGCCGGCTTCCTCTCCGCCTCGGGGATTCTGATCGCGGTGAGCCAGTCCGCCCACCTGCTGGGGGTCGAGGCCAGCGGCTATACCGCCATCGCCCTGCTGGGCAGCCTGGCGACCAACCTCGACGCCGTTCACTGGCCTACGCTGGCGCTGGGCGGCGGCACCCTGATCTTCCTGGTGCTGTGCCGGCGCCACGCCAAGGGGCTGCTGCGCCGGATGGGCATGGCCGAGCCCGGCGCCGCCCTGCTGGCGCGCTCGGGGCCGGTGCTGGCGGTGCTGGCCACCACTGCGCTGAGCTGGCACCTCTCCCTGGCAGAGCACGGCGTGGCAGTGGTCGGCTCGATTCCCGGCGGGCTGCCGCCCCTGACCCTGCCCGGGGTCGATGTCTCGCTGTGGCGGGCCCTGCTGGTGCCGGCGCTGTTGATCAGCGTGGTGGGCTTCGTGGAGTCGATCTCCATGGCCCAGATGCTGGCCGCCCGGCGGCGCCAGCGCATCTCGCCCAACCAGGAGCTGATCGGCCTGGGCGGGGCCAACCTGGCGGCGGCCTTCTCCGGGGGCATGCCGGTCACCGGCGGCCTGTCGCGCACCGTGATCAGCGACGATGCCGGCGCCCAGACCCCCATGGCGGGGCTCTTCGCGGCGCTGGGCATCGGCCTGGTGACCCTGGCCTTCACGCCGCTGCTCTACCATCTGCCCATCGCCACCCTGGCCGCCACCATCACCGTGGCGGTGCTGACCCTGGTGGACATCCCGATGATCCGCCAGACCTGGCGCTACTCCCGGGCCGACTTCTCGGCCATGGCGGTGACCATCCTGCTGACCCTGGTGGAGGGGGTCGAGTCCGGCATCATCAGCGGGGTGCTGCTCTCCACGGGCCTGTTTCTCTACCGCACCAGCCGCCCCCACAGCGCCATCGTCGGGCGCATCCCCGACACCGAACACTTTCGCAGCGTGACACGCCACGAGGTGCAGACCCTGAGCCACGTGGCCTTCCTGCGCATCGACGAGAGCCTCTATTTCGCCAACGCCCGCTACCTGGAGGATACCGTCCACGCCCTGGTGGTGCGCCGCCCCGGCCTGGAGCACGTGGTGCTGATCTGCTCGGCGGTGAACCTGATCGACGCTTCGGCCCTGGAGAGCCTCGACGCCATCAATGCCCGCCTGAAGGAGTCCGACGTGACCCTGCACCTGGCCGAGATCAAGGGCCCGGTGATGGACGGCCTCAAGCGCAGCGACTTCCTCGACGACCTGACCGGACGCGTCTTTCTCAGCACCTACGCCGC
>PWIZ01000429.1 GCA_003560175.1 Halomonas sp.
AGCCTGTTCGTGGCACTCAGGGGCGAGCGCTTCGATGCCCACGACTTCCTCGACCAGGCCCGGGCGGCAGGGGCCGTGGCGGCCGTGGTCGAGGCAGGTGCCATGGCCGGGAGAGACGGCGTGGACGCCAGCCTGGCGCTGCTCGAGGTGGCCGATACCCGACTGGCCCTTGGGCTGCTGGGGCGCGCCCGTCGCCGTGCCTGGGGCGGCCCGCTGGTGGCAGTGACCGGCAACAGCGGCAAGACCACCGTCAAGGAGCTGTTGGCTTCCTTGCTGTCGCGACGCGGGGCGACGCTGGCCACCCGTGGCAACCTCAATAACGATTTTGGTGCACCGCTGACCCTGCTGGAGCTCACCGATGCGCACCGCCAGGCGGTGGTGGAGCTGGGTGCCAACCACCTGGGGGAGATCGCCTGGACCAGCGTGCTAGCCGAGCCTCTGGTGGCGGTGATCACCAACGTCACGGGTGCCCATGTCGGCGAGTTCGGCGGCATGGGGCGCATTGCCCAGGCCAAGGCGGAGATCCTCGCCGGGTTGCCGATCGACGGCGTGGCGGTTCTCAACCGCGACGACGCCTACTTCGACACCTGGGCGCGCCTCGCCGCCCCTCGCGAAGTGCGCGACTTCGGTCTCGATCCTCAGGCGCGGGTCACTGCCAGCGCGCTGGCCTGCGATGCCCTGGGACGCTATGCTTTCACGCTTGTCGCGGACGGGGCCGAATTGGGACGGGTGCAACTAAGCCTGCTTGGGCGCCACAACGTGGCCAATGCCCTGGCGGCGGCGGCCGCCGCCCTGGCCCTGGGCCTGGCCCCGGCCGACGTGGTGGCGGGCCTGGGCGAGGTGGCGCCCATGTCCGGGCGGCTATCGGTCGCCGAGGGCGTCAACGGCTCGCGACTGCTGGATGATACCTATAACGCCAATCCCGGCGCGGTGAAGGCAGCGCTCGACCTTCTGGTCACGCTGCCCGGCCCCCACTGGTGCCTGCTGGGCGCCATGGGGGAGCTGGGGGAGGCCTCCGAGCGGCTGCATGCCGAGATCGGAGATCACGCACGGAAACTGGGAATTGATTTCCTCGGCACCTGTGGCGAGGCGGCTCGGGCCGCCTCCCGGGCCTTCGGCTCAGGCGGGTGCCACTTCCAGGAGCGCGAGGCGCTGGTGCGTCACGCCCTCGACCATCTTCCTCCCGGCGCCAGCGTGCTGGTAAAGGGATCGCGCAGTGCCGCCATGGAGCAGGTGGTGACGGCATTGCGTCAGGATCGATCAAGGTGAACGCGATACATGCTGCTCTATCTGGCTGAGTTTCTGGCGCAATACTTCAGCGCCTTCAATGTCTTTATCTATCTGACCCTGCGCATGATTCTGGGTACCCTCACCGCCCTGGTTCTCTGCTTGTGGCTGGGCCCGGTGATGATCCGTCGGCTGGTCGAGCGTCAGATCGGCCAGGCAGTGCGCGATGATGGCCCCCAGTCCCATCTCTCCAAGGCGGGCACGCCCACCATGGGCGGTGCCATGATCCTGATGGCCATCGCCGTCAGCACCCTGCTGTGGGGCGATCTCGCCAACCACTACGTGTGGATCGTGCTGGGCGTGACCCTCGGCTTCGGCGCCATCGGCTGGGTGGACGATTACCGCAAGGTGGTGGAGAAAAACCCCCGCGGCCTGCCGGCGCGCTGGAAGTACCTGTGGCAGTCGGTAGTCGGTCTGGCCGCCGCGGTGCTTCTTTACGCCACCGCGGCCTCGCCGGTGGAGACCAGCCTGATCGTACCGCTGTTCAAGGACGTGGTGGTGCCGATGGGGGTCTTCTTCATTGTGCTGACCTACTTCGTGATCGTCGGCAGCTCCAATGCGGTGAACCTCACCGACGGCCTGGATGGCCTGGCCATCATGCCCACCGTGCTGGTGGCCATGGGGCTGGCGGTGTTCGCCTACGCCAGCGGCAACACTGTGTTCGCCAACTACCTGCAGATTCCCTTCATTCCCGGGGCCGGCGAGCTGGCGGTCTTCTGCGCCACCATTGCCGGCGCGGGGCTGGGCTTCCTGTGGTTCAACACCTATCCGGCCCAAGTGTTCATGGGCGACGTGGGGGCGCTGGCGCTGGGGGCCGCGCTGGGCGTGGTGGCGGTGATCGTGCGCCAGGAGATCGTGCTGTTCATTATGGGTGGCATCTTCGTCATGGAGACCGTTTCGGTGATCCTGCAGGTGGGCTCCTACAAGCTCACCGGACGACGCATCTTCCGCATGGCGCCGCTGCACCACCACTATGAGCTCAAGGGATGGCCGGAGCCGCGGGTCATCGTTCGCTTCTGGATCATTACCGTGGTGTTGGTGTTGATCGGGTTGGCCACTCTCAAGTTGCGCTGAGCGAAGGCTCTCACGCGGTCAAGGAGCAGGATATGGTCAAGGTGCCGACAGGTGTCACCCTGGTGGTCGGGCTCGGGATCTCCGGCCGTGCCATCTGCCGCCATCTGGAGCGCCAGAGGGTGCCCTACATGGTGGCCGACACCCGCGCTGTGCCGCCGGGCATGGACGATTTTCATGCCGCCCACCCCGGGGTCGCGATCTATTGCGGTCCGCTCACCGGCCTCGATCTTGCCGAGGTGGAAGAGGTGGTGGTGAGCCCGGGGATCGATCTGCAGACGCCGGGGCTGGCCGAGCTGTCCGGCCGGGTACGCGAGGCCACCGGTGAACCGCTGGTGGTGGGCGAGATCGCGCTCTTCGTGCGTGCGGCCAGGGCGCCCATCGTCGCCATCACCGGCTCCAACGCCAAGTCCACCGTCACCACCCTGGTGGGGGAGATGGCCGTCGAGGCCGGTCGCCGAGTGGCGGTGGGGGGCAATCTGGGCACCCCGGCCCTGGACCTGTTGGCCGATGAGCCCGACGCCGACTTCTATGTGCTGGAACTCTCCAGTTTTCAGCTCGAGACCACGCCGCGGCTGGGGGCGGAAACCGTGGCTTTCCTCAATCTTTCCGAGGACCACCTTGACCGCCACGGCGATATGGCCGGCTACCGCGCTGCCAAGCTCGGCATCTTTCGCGGTGCCCGCCACGCCGTGGTCAACGCCGAAGACGCCAACACCTGGCCCGAGGCACGGCTGCCGGCCCAGGACAGTTTTACCACGCACCCACCCCAGGCCGGCGAGTGGGGCATCGGTCGTCATGATGGCAGCGACTGGCTGATGCACGGGGAGAGTCCCCTGATGCCCGCTGTCGATGTGCGCCTGGCCGGGCGCCACAACCAGGCCAACGCCCTGGCGGCGCTGGCCATGGGGCACCGCCTGGAGCTGCCCCTGGCAGCGATGTGTCGCGTGCTGCGCCGTTTCCCGGGTCTGCCCCACCGCGGTGAACTGGTGGCCGAGGTCGGCGGCGTGCGCTGGATCAACGACTCCAAGGGCACCAACGTGGGCGCCACGCTGGCTGCCATCGCCGGGCTTGGCCCTACCCTCGAGGGCAAGCTGATCCTCCTGGCCGGTGGGGTCGGCAAGGGGGCAGACTTCACCCCCCTGGCAGAACCCCTGGGGCGTTTCGGCCGCGAGGCAGTCCTCTTCGGCCTTGACGCCGAACGACTGGAGCGGGTTCTGCGGGGTCGGCTGCCCGTCAGCGTGGTGGAGGACCTGGCGGCGGCCATGACACAAGCCGCCGAGATCGCCGAGCCTGGCGACTGTGTGCTGCTCTCGCCGGCCTGCGCCAGTCTCGATCAGTTTGCCAACTATCAGGAGCGTGGCGAGGTGTTTCGGCGTTGGGTGCGCCGCCACCTGGCGGAGGTAGGCGCATGAAGCGACTGTCGCGTCTGAGCCGACTCCGGGAACGGCTCTCCACCCGGGATCAACCCTTCGATGGCTGGCTGGTGATTGCGACGCTTTCGCTGATGCTGATCGGCTGGGTGATGGTGACCTCGGCGTCGTCGGAGGTGGCGGCGAGCCTCACCGGCAACCCCTGGTACTTCAGCACTCGCCACGGCATCTTCCTGGTCGTGGCGCTGGTCGCCGCGGCCTTCGTGCTGCGTATTCCTCTGGTCTGGTGGAAGGTCAACGGTCCGCTGCTTCTGCTGGTGGGTATCGGGCTGCTGGTGCTGGTGCTGCTGGTGGGACGCGAGATCAACGGCAGCAAGCGCTGGATCTCGATCCCCGGGGTGCCCTTCAATCTGCAGGCCTCAGAGGTCGCCAAGCTGTGCTTGATCGCCTATATGGCGGGATATCTGGAACGTTTCCTGCCCCAGGTGCGACGGCAGTGGGGCGCCTTCCTGCGGCCGCTGCTGGTGCTCGCTGTCATCGGGGTGCTGCTGATCCTGGAGCCCGACTATGGCGCCGTGGTGGTGATGACCGCCTGCGTGATGGGCATGCTGCTGATGGCCGGGGCCCCCTGGGGGCGCTTCCTGCTGCTGGCGCTGGTGGTGGCGGCGGGTGGTGCGTTCCTCGCTGTCGCCGAGCCCTACCGCCTGGCGCGCCTGACCAGCTTTGCCGATCCCTGGGCCGACCAGTTCGCGAGCGGTTACCAGCTGACCCAGGCGCTGATCGCCTTCGGCCGGGGCAGCTGGCTGGGGATGGGGCTCGGCAACAGCGTGCAGAAGCTTTTCTACCTGCCCGAGGCCCATACCGACTTCGTCTTCGCAGTGCTGGCCGAGGAGCTCGGCCTGTTCGGTGCCGTGGGGGTGGTGGGTCTCTTCGCCCTGCTGATCTGGCGGGCCATGGCGGTGGGACG
>PWIZ01000182.1 GCA_003560175.1 Halomonas sp.
ATCGCAAGATGAGCGGACGTATCGTACAAATCATCGGCGCGGTGATTGACGTAGAGTTTCCGCGGGACGATGTTCCCAAGGTCTACGACGCGCTGAAGGTCTCGAATGTCGAGACAGTGCTAGAAACTCAGCAACAGCTGGGCGACGGCGTGGTGCGCACCATTGCCATGGGCTCCACCGAGGGCCTGAAGCGCAGCATGGAAGTCACCAACACCGGTGCGGCTATCTCTGTGCCCGTGGGCAAGGAGACGCTGGGTCGCATCATGAACGTGCTCGGCGAGCCGATCGACGAGGCCGGCGACATCGGCGAGCAGGAGCGCATGCCGATTCACCGCAAGGCACCGGGCTATGCGGATCAGGCAGCGTCCAACGAGCTGCTCGAGACCGGCATCAAGGTCATCGACCTGGTCTGCCCGTTCGCCAAGGGTGGCAAGGTTGGCCTGTTCGGCGGCGCCGGCGTGGGCAAGACCGTCAACATGATGGAACTTATCCGCAACATCGCCACCGAGCACAGCGGTTACTCGGTGTTTGCGGGCGTGGGCGAACGGACCCGTGAGGGTAACGACTTCTACCACGAGATGACTGAATCCAACGTTATCGACAAGGTGGCGTTGGTCTACGGTCAGATGAATGAGCCGCCTGGCAACCGCCTGCGTGTAGCACTGACCGGCCTGACCATCGCCGAGAAGTTCCGTGATGAAGGCCGCGACGTGCTGCTGTTCGTCGACAACATCTACCGCTACACCCTGGCCGGTACCGAGGTGTCCGCACTGCTGGGCCGTATGCCCTCCGCGGTGGGCTACCAGCCGACCCTGGCCGAGGAGATGGGGGTGCTGCAGGAGCGCATCACGTCGACCAAGACCGGTTCGATCACCTCCGTGCAGGCCGTCTACGTGCCCGCGGATGACCTGACCGATCCGTCTCCGGCGACCACCTTCTCGCACCTGGATGCCACTGTGGTACTGGCGCGCTCCATCGCCGAGCTGGGCATCTACCCGGCCATCGACCCGCTGGACTCCACCTCGCGTCAGTTGGATCCGCTGGTCGTCGGCGACGAGCACTACGACACCGCTCGCGGTGTGCAGAACGTGCTGCAGCGCTACAAGGAGCTCAAGGACATCATCGCGATTTTGGGCATGGACGAGCTGTCCGATGAGGACAAGCTGGCTGTCTCCCGAGCGCGCAAGATCCAGCGCTTCCTGTCTCAGCCGTTCTTCGTGGCCGAGGTGTTCACCGGTTCGCCTGGCAAGTACGTGTCCCTCAAGGACACTATCCGTGGCTTCCAGGGCATCCTCAACGGTGAGCACGACGGATTGCCGGAGCAGGCCTTCTACATGGTCGGCACCATCGACGAGGCCGTCGAGAAAGCCAACCAGATGAAGTAATCCCGTCCATCAGGGGGATTCGCTATGGCGAACAGCTTCACATGCAATATCGTCAGCGCCGAGGCGGCCATCTTCTCGGGCGAGATCGAGCAATTGGTCGCGTCCGGCATGATGGGTGATCTGGGCATCCTGCCCGGCCATGCTCCGCTGCTGACCGAGCTCCAGCCGGGTCCGGTTCGCGTGATTCATGACGGCGGGCGTGAGGAGAACTTCTACGTTTCGGGGGGCTTCCTTGAAGTGCAGCCCGACGTGGTGACGATCCTGGCCGATGCGGCATCCCGGGCCGGTGACCTCGACGAGGCCTCCGCCGAGGAGGCTCGCCAGCATGCGCTGAAGGCCTTCAGCGACAAGTCGGCGGAGCTGGACTACACTCGCGCTGCCGCCGAACTCGCTGAAGCCGTGGCGCAGTTGAGAACCATCCAGCAGCTGCGCAAGAAGGCCGGCAAGGGCTGATCCCCGGTCGAGTCCTTCAGGCGCCCTCCGATCCTGTCCAACGACGGGTTTGGGGGGCGTTTTTGTCTGTCAGGAGGACGCCATGTCACTGAACGATAGCCTGTTGGAACAGAAGGAAGCATTGCTGGCGGCCCTGGCCGAGGAGGCCCGCGAGCGCGTCAGCGAGATGCTGTCGGAGTTGCGTTCCGCAGACATCGCCGAGATTCTCGAGGAGATCCTCGAGGAGGATGACGACCTGCCCGTCGCAGTGGGCCTGCTCGAACGTCTGCCGCTGGAGCGGCGGGCCAACGTGCTGGGCTATCTGCCGGGTGAGGAACAGGTCGAGATCACCGCGGCCATGTCCGACGAAACGCTGCTCACGTTGTTCGAGGAGATGGGCTCAGACGAGCGTGCCGACCTCTTCAACCTGCTGGGCGAAGACCGCCGCGAGGCACTGTTGAGGCGCATGGCGCGCCAGGAGCGTGAGGACCTCAAGCGCCTGGCCAGCTACGAGGAGGGGACTGCCGGGGCCATCATGACCTCGGACTACGTGGCCATTCCCACCGGCATGACCGTCTCCCAGGCGATGATGCGGGTGCGCCAGACGGCCCCGGACGCCGAAACGGTTTATCAGCTCTATATCATTGACTCCGACGGCCGTCTGGCAGGCACCCTGTCGCTGCGCCAGCTGATGGTGGCGCGACCCGGGGCGAAGGTCGACGACATCATGATCAAGGACGTGATCAGCCTGGTGGTCGACGAGGAGCAGGAGGAGGTCGCCAGGGTAGTGGCCCGCTATGACCTGCTGGCGTTGCCGGTGCTCGATGCCGACGAGCGGCTGGTGGGCATCGTTACCCACGATGACGCCATGGACGTGGCCGAGTCAGAGGCTACCGAGGATTTCCACAAGGGGATGTCCATCGGCGCCCTGGAGGACGGGGTCAGCCGGGTGCCGCTGTGGAGCCTCTACCGCAAGCGGGTGACCTGGCTGGTGCTTCTGGTGTTCGCCAACCTCTTCTCCGGGGCCGGTATCGCCTACTTCGAGGAGACCATTGCTGCCCAGGTGGCGCTGGTGTTCTTCCTACCGCTGCTGATCGGCAGCGGCGGTAACGCCGGCGCCCAGGCCGCCACCCTGATGGTGCGCGGCATGGCCACCGGCGATGTCGGGGTCAAGGACTGGGGGACCCTGCTGGGGCGCGAGCTGTTGGTGGCCGGGTCGCTGGGTCTGACCATGGCGTTGGCGGTGGCCCCCATCGGGGTGATGCGCGGCGGTGAGGCCGTAGCCATGGTGGTGGCCATGAGCATGGTGATCATCGTGCTGTTCGGCAGCCTGCTGGGAATGTGCCTTCCCTTCCTGCTCGACCGCCTGGGCTGGGACCCGGCCACCGCGTCGGCGCCGCTGGTGACCACTCTGATCGACGCCTCGGGGGTGCTGATCTATTTCAGCATCGCCACGGCAATCCTGACGGGGGTATAGCGTGGATTGGATGCAGGTTATCGTACTCTCCATCGTCCAGGGGCTGACGGAGTTTCTGCCCATTTCCAGTTCCGCCCACCTGATCCTGGTGCCGGTGCTCACTCCCTGGGAAGATCAGGGGCTGGCCTTCGACGTGGCTCTGCATATCGGTAGTCTGGCGGCTGTGATCTTCTATTTTCGCCACGAATTGATTCGCATGAGTGTCAGTTGGGCAGGCTCGCTGCGTGGTGGTGGTGTGGACCGGGACGCCAGGCTGGCATGGTGGGTGCTGCTGGCGACCTTGCCTGTGTGCGTCATTGGTTTCGCCTTCCGCGATGTCGTATCGCTGGGCATGCGCTCGCCGGTCATTATCGGCATCGGCCTTATCGGCTTCGGTCTGCTGCTTGGCTACGCGGATTGGCGCCGCCGCCGCGACGGTCGCAGCGAATACCAACTCGGCCTCAAGGAGGTGTTGCTGATCGGCTTCGCTCAAGCCCTGGCGCTGATCCCTGGCACCTCGCGCTCCGGTATCACCATCACCGCGGCGCTGCTGCTGGGGATGAGCCGGGAGGGAGCGGCGCGCTTCTCCTTCCTGCTCTCGATTCCGGTGATCGCTCTGGCCGGCGGGCTGGAGATCGTCGGTCTGATCCGCGAGTCCCACGAGGTGGACTGGGCAGCTGTGACAATCGGTGCCATCCTCTCCGGCATCAGCGCCTATCTCTGCATCCACTACTTCCTGGCCTTCATCAAGCGTGTCGGGATGCAGCCTTTCGTGGTCTATCGACTGCTGCTGGGGGGCTGGCTGCTGTGGCTGTTCTGGTAGCTCCGTTTTCCCTTCTCTCATGGAGAGTGCTCGTATCATGAAAGCCCCGGCTTCCCTGCTGTTTCTCTGCCTCGTGCTGCTGGCCGGCTGTTCGGAGCGCGACCGCCCCCTCGATTCGCCGGTGCGCTTCGAGGGTGCCATCTTCGGCAGTTTCTATCAGGTGACTATCGCCGACACCCTGACCCAGGGCCAAGCCCGGGTGCTGGAGGAGGGCATCCTAGAGGTGCTCGAGGCGGTGGATGTTTCCATGTCGATCTATATCGATGACTCGGAGCTCTCGGTCTTCAACCAGCTGCCGGTGGGTGAATGGCAGCCACTCTCCGACGAGTTGATGGAGGTGCTGGCGGTCGGCCAGGCGGTGGCGGAGAAGAGCGATGGGGCCTTCGATGTTACCGTCGGTGGGCTGGTCAACCTGTGGAGCTTCGGCGCCGAGGCGCGTCCCCGTGAGGTGCCGGACGAGGATGACCTGACCGAGCGCCTCGAGGTGGTCGGCTTCGATGCCGTGGAGCTCGATCTCCCCGCGTTGCAGGCGCGCCGCACGCGGGATGTCTTCGTCGACCTGGGCGGCGTGGCCAAGGGGCATGCCGCCGATCGGGTGG
>PWIZ01000259.1 GCA_003560175.1 Halomonas sp.
ACCAGATGGAGAAGTCCCAGCGCGAGTACTACCTCAACGAGCAGATGAAGGCCATCCAGAAGGAGATGGGCGAGCTCGAGAACGTGCCCAACGAGGCCGAGAAGTACGAGCAGTCCATCGAAGCGTCCGGGATGCCCAAGGAGGCCCGTGACAAGGCCATCCAGGAGCTCGGCAAGCTGAAGATGATGTCGCCCAACTCCGCCGAGGCCACGGTGGTGCGCTCCTACCTGGACTGGCTGGTGTCGGTGCCCTGGAAGAAGCGCACACGGGTCAAGCACGACCTGGTGCATGCTCAGCAGGTGCTGGACGAGGACCACTACGGCCTCGACGAGGTCAAGGCGCGCATTCTCGAGTACCTGGCCGTGCACAAGCGGGTCAAGAAGCTCAAGGGGCCGGTGCTCTGCCTGGTGGGCCCGCCCGGGGTCGGCAAGACGTCGCTGGGCAAGTCCATCGCCCGGGCCACCAATCGCAAGTACGTGCGTCTGGCGCTGGGTGGCGTGCGGGATGAGTCCGAGATCCGCGGCCACCGTCGCACCTACATCGGCTCGCTGCCGGGCAAGATCATCCAGCGCATGTCCCGGGCCGGGGTCAAGAACCCGCTGTTCCTGCTCGATGAGATCGACAAGATCGGCATGGACCACCGCGGCGATCCTGCCTCGGCGCTGCTCGAGGTGCTCGATCCGGAGCAGAACAACACCTTCAGCGATCACTACCTGGAGCTGGATTACGACCTCTCCGAGACGCTGTTCATCTGCACCGCCAACTCCATGAACATACCGGGCCCGCTGCTCGACCGCATGGAGGTGATCCGTCTGCCGGGCTACACCGAGGACGAGAAGCTGGCCATCGCCAAGCGCTATCTGGCGCCCAAGCAGCTCATCGCCAACGGCTTCAAGGAGGGCGAGCTGGCCTTCTCCGACGAGGCGGTCCTGGAGTTGATCCGCTACTATAGCCGAGAGGCGGGTGTCCGTGAGCTCGAGCGTCAGCTCGCCAAGGTGTGCCGCAAGGTGCTGCGCGAGCGGCTCGAGCAGGAGGCCAGGGAAGGCGCGCTGGCACCTGTGATGCTGGCTGCCGCGGATATCGAGGCCTATGCCGGTGTTCGCCGCTACAGCTACGGTCTGGCCGATCAGGATGACCAGGTGGGCCGCGTGACCGGCCTGGCCTGGACCTCGGTGGGCGGCGAGCTGCTCTATATCGAGTCGGTGTTGACCCCGGGCAAGGGTCGCATCAACAAGACCGGCTCGCTGGGCGATGTGATGAAGGAGTCGGTGAGTGCGGCCCAGACCGTGGTGCGCGCTCGCGCCTTGAGCCTGGGGATCGACCCGGAGCGCTTCGAGAAGGAGGACCTGCACATCCACGTGCCCGAGGGCGCCACGCCCAAGGATGGACCCAGCGCCGGCGTCGCCATGGTCACCGCCATGGTCTCCGCCTACACGGGCCGCCCAGTGCGCTGTGACGTGGCGATGACCGGTGAGGTCAACCTGCGCGGCGAGGTGATGCCCATCGGCGGCCTTAAGGAGAAATTGCTGGCCGCCCGGCGCGGTGGTATAAAGACCGTGCTGGTGCCTGAGGAGAATCGCCGCGACCTGAAGGAGGTTCCGGATAATATCAAGGAGGCTCTCGACATCAGGCCGGTTCGCTGGATCGACGAGGTTCTTGAGGTGGCGCTGGCCAAAAGGCCTGAGGCTCCTGCAGAGGATTCTCGATCCGAGGATGCCGCCTCATCCCCGTCGATGATCAGCACGCATTGACATTATTTTCTTCACCATGATTTGGCTAAATGCCTGATATGGTGGGGCCCGGCGCGGTATTATGCTTGACAGTCCTTTCGTTGCATTGCTATAAAATGCGCCATGCTGTGATCGTGACTGCCGGTTTAATTGTTGCGCCGATTAGAGCCAAATTCCGAAAAATCAAGGGGTGAAGTGTGAACAAGTCCGAGCTGATCGAAGCCATCGCCGCGTCTGCCGACATTCCCAAGGCAGCCGCTTCCAGGGCCCTGGACGCCATGGTCGAGACCGTGACCGATAGTCTCAAGAAGGGCGACAGCGTTTCCCTGGTGGGCTTCGGTACCTTCCAGGTCAAGGAGCGCGCTGCGCGCACCGGTCGCAACCCCCAGACCGGACAGCCGATCGAGATCAGCGCCGCCAAGGTGCCGAGCTTCAAGGCCGGCAAGGCGCTCAAGGATTCCGTCAACTGAGACGTGCGCGTTGCCGTGCCATGATGGTTGACTCTCCAACAGGCGCATCGCCCACGGCGGTGCGCCTGTCTTGGTTTAAAGACCGCACTTTCCACACAATACGTTGCCGAGGCCTGCATGCTGCAAAGTATTCGTGACCGCTCCCGAAGCTGGGGCGCCAAGATCATCGTCGGGGCCGTGGTCGTGACCATGGCCCTGTTCGGCGTCGAGTCCCTGGTGGGCCTGTTCGGCGGCGGGGGCGACGAGATCGCTAAGGTCAACGGTGAACCGATCACCCGCCAGGAACTGGAGCTCGAGGTCCAGCGGGCAATTCGCAGCGGGCAGGTGCCTCCGGAGCAGGAGCGCGCCCTGCGCGCCCAGATGCTCGACCAGCTGATCACCGACCGCCTGCTGACCCAGTACGCCGCTGAGGGTGGACTGCACCTCTCCGAGGAGCAGCTTGACCAGATCATCGTGTCACTGCCGGAGTTCCAGGATCAGCAGGGCCGTTTCGACAGCGAATTGTTCCGCAATCGCCTGGCTAGCGCCGGCTATACGCCGGTGGCTTTTCGCGACGAGTTGCGCGTGGACATGAAGCGCCAGCAGCTGCAGCAGGGGCTGGCCTTCAGCGACTTCACCCTGCCCAGCGAGCAGGAGCGCCTGGCGGCCCTGCAGCGCCAGACCCGCAGCTTCCGCTACGCCACGCTCTCCGCCGAGCTGGTGGAAGGCCGGGTGGACGTAACCCAGGCGGCCCTGGAGGAATACTACGCTGCCAATGCCGACAACTATCGCCGGCCGGAGCAGGTGCGTCTGGAATACGTGATCATCGATCGCCAGGAGATGGCCGAGGCGGTGGAGGTGGAGGAGTCCGCCCTGCGCGAGGCCTGGCAGGAGCGCACCGCCGATGCTGATCGCCGTATCGCCCACATCATGGTGACCGTTGGCGGTGAGCGCAGCCGCGACGAGGCCGAGGCGGAACTCGAGGCGGTGCGCCGGCGCCTCGACGAGGGCGAGTCCTTCAGCGAGCTGGCCGCCGAACTCTCCGACGATACCGTGTCGGCGGAGCAGGGCGGCGACCTGGGTGTGATCAGCCGCGGCTTCTTCGGCGACAGCTTCGATGAAGCGGCTTTCAGCCTGGACGAAGGAGATGTCTCCGGCATCGTCGAAACCGACAACGGCCTTCACCTGCTGACCGTCACCGGTCTGGAGCGCCAGCCCTTCGAGGCGGTGCGCGACGAGCTGCGACGTGAGCTGGCGCTGTCCCGAGTTTCCAGCGAGTTCAATCAACGGGTCCAGCGCTTGATCGATGAGAGCTTCGCCGCCGACGATCTGCAGAGCGTGGCCGATGATATCGGCCTCGAACTGCAGGCCAGCGACTGGGTTACCCGTGACGTCGGCCAGGGCGTGCTCTCCGAGCCCGGGGTGATGAGCGAGGCATTCAGTGCCGACGTGCTGGAGGAGGGCTTCAACAGCGAGGTGATCGAACTCGACAACGATCGTCGCCTGGTGCTGCGTGTTGCCGAGCATCGTGAGGCCACCACCCTGCCTCTCGATGAGGTTCGCGACCAGGTCGAGGCCAGCGTGGCCGCCAATCTACGTCGTGAGGCGCTGATGGAGCTGGGCGGGGTGCGCCTGGATGCGCTGCGCGCCGGGGATGATCAGGGCCTCGACTGGCAGCGGGCCGAGGGTGTGAGCCGCCAGGAGACTCAGGGCCTCTCCCGCTCGGTGGTCGATGCGGTGTTCCGCCTGCCGGCACCTGAGGGCGACGCCCCCGTCTATGGCCGCGCCGCGGACCGCGATCGGGTGGTGCTGATCGCCCTGGAGCGGGTCGAGGAGGGTGAGTTCGACCCCCAGGTGGAGCAGTTCGTCGCCAGTATGGCCGAACGCTTGCGCGCCCAGGCCGCGATTCAGGGGCTGCTGGATGATCTGCGCGGCAAGGCGGAGATCGGACGGTAAGGCCTGCGGCCAGCGGCAAGGAACAAGGAGCAAGCGACAAGGAAACCCCTTGGCTTGCTCCTTTTTCGTGGCTGGCCTCGCCCCTCGCCCCTCGCCCCTCGCCCCTCGCCCCTCGCCCCCTGTGTTATGATGTAACACTTTCGACTCTCGAGAGGATTCCCCATGCCCGCCCCCCTGGCCAATGTCCCCGTCCATGTGATTACCGGCTTCCTGGGTAGCGGCAAGAGCACCCTCATCCACCGGCTGATCGACCAGAAGCCCGCGGATGAGCGCTGGGCGGTGCTGGTCAACGAGTTCGGCCAGGTGGGCATCGACCAGGCGATGTTCGAGGAGCGCGACGACCTGACCGTCAAGGGGCTGCCGGGCGGCTGCCTCTGCTGTCAGCTGGCCTTCGTGATGCAGGCCACGCTGGTTAATCTGCTGCATCGCTACCGGCCGGATCGGCTGATAATCGAGCCCTCCGGGCTGGGTCATCCGGCGGGGCTGCTGGAAGTGTTGAGGGGCGAGGCCTTCGAGGGCGTGCTGAGGGTGGCCGACATCGTCGCCGTGCTGGACCC
>PWIZ01000207.1 GCA_003560175.1 Halomonas sp.
AGGAATTGACCGCGCATTATCGTTCTTCGCAATCTACGAAAAACTAGCGCAAACGTTTCTCAAGTTCAAAGCGGTCAAGGAACGAAATGATCGCGCGTTACAAGGATACGAACGAAATCTGAATCGACAGATTGAAGAAAAGACAAAAGAATTAACTGAAGAAACCGAATAAATCAGAAAATAACAACGAGAAAATGAAAACAGCAGGAATTGGAAAAAGTTCCTGCTGTTTGTGTATTTAAAAACAGTAATTCGTCCCAAAAATCCCGAATTTAAAAATAGTATTCTGGATATATGAAGAGAGGAACGAAATTCGATCCTTGATTGAACCTGGATTTTGAAATCGGAGTCTGAAGCTCTGAGACAAAACTCGAAGCTCTGAGTTTTAAGACGAAGCTCGAAGCTCTGAGATCATAAGATCGAAGATCTGAGATCATAAGATCGAAGATCTGAGATCATAAGATCTAAGATCTGAGATCATAAGATCGAAGATCATAAGAACAAGTGACTAAGCTCCAGCACTCCCTTGACACACCGCATTCCTCTCAACTACTGTCCTCTCTTTTTGAAATAGGACTTACCGTGAGCTTCGCTCTGCCGAGTGCAGGAATTCCGTTTTTTTGACTCCTATTTTTCCCATTTTCCTAGTCATGGAACAGAATCAGGATTTCCGATTTTTTTCGCTCTGCCGAGTGCATAAAAAAACCGAGAGCTCCCACAAACTCTCGGTTTTTACTTTACAGCTGAGAATCCCTTTACTCAGCTGTCATCCCAATCTCGTTCTCAATATTGTAGGGGATTGTATTCGAAGCTTCATATTTTTCATACTCGGATTCAGAGCGGTATTTGAATGCACGGTGGTTGAATCCGTCCGCCCGAAACCAAAGCTCAATTACGTGGCGGCATTTCCGTTTTGAGTTGTAGATTTTCCATGCCTGCTTTTTGTTATAGTTCGTATGCCCGGTATTCCATGCGGCTCCTTTTGCGGGAACTCGAATTGCGCGGGATCCGATTCGTTGAATTGCAGCGTATGCAGTTTCCAGTTCGCCGGTAATCGGATCGACGTGGACGAAGTTAATTTCTTTCATAATCTTATCGAGTTTTGAGTGAAATTCGGGTTGAGTCGTTAGGTTCTTCGGATCCATTAATCATATCATGGGTCAACAATTCTTCGCAATGGAGTTTCCCGATCCGTATAAGTTCTTTTTTTACGATCAGGATATCGTGGGCAGTAAATTCGTCAGGAGAAAAATTTTCGACATAATCGTCGGTTGCCCAGCCTGCTCCCTCTAGAATTTCGTTGATAAAGTCTTCTTGTTCGACGGTGAGCTCCGGTTCGGCAATTGGGAACCCGGAACCGTCAATTAGTCCGTTTTCGGCTTCATAAATCAAGATTTGGAATGCGATGATTAAAGTATTCCCTTTATTCCTTTCAATTTGGTGATTATCAACCATCGATTGAAAATGGTCAATTTTTCGGGAAAGGTGGCGGATTAAAGTTTCGTTGGTCATAATCGTGGGATTTCGTAATGATTATTTAATTCAATTCTAATCTAACCATTTTTCGGAACAATGTCAAATTATTTGTTCGATTTTTTGTCCGTGGTTGAGTACGTGCGGCGCGACTTGATATTCAAGACCGTCATCACCCTTCAAGAGTACGGGTTGTTTTTGTGACCGAGGATTCCAACCCACAATTGTAAACGTTTGATAGAAATTCGGCAATCGGAATGAATCACCGACGTTCCATTTTTTGACTCCGTTCATGGGAGCATAGACTTCCCATCCCTCTCGGTCTTCAGTTCGAATTCCATCATCGGTTACAACGCGAAGTTTGAACCTTGCATCAAATCCATGTTCATCATATCGGAATTTCCCGGCATCAACTGCGAGGTTATGCTTTTCCGCAACTTCTTTTATTGCGGCTTGAAGTTCTTTTCCGATTCTGTTAACTTGTTTTTTTGAGAGTTTCATAAGTTGAAGATTAAGAGTGTGATTCGACTATAATTCATCGATTTTCTTCAGTTCTTGTTCGTAGTATAATTCACGCAGAGCAGTGTACCGTTTCCAGGCATCGGGAACGGTAAGTTGAAATCGTTGACTTAGAACTTTGATGAAGTCGATTGCTCCTTCACCATCTCGTTCGAAGTACTCTTGAAAATTTTCTTGGGACCATTCGTCGGCAGTTAACCCGATCTGCTCGGGCATATATTTTTCAAGTTTACTCCGGATCATTGCGGGAGTATGGAAAAACATCAGTTCGCGGATTACCATTTCGAGGCCTTGATCCTGAATGTTTAGATTTGCAAGTTCGTATGCGAGTGTTTCTTTGATATCCATGGTGTGTGGGATTTTGAATTAAGGTTGTTTTTTAACTCAATTCTAATATAACACTATTTCGATAAAAAGTCAAATTTTATTTTTTACGATTTAAAGTTACACTGTTCTTCTGAATATGCATACCATAAATTTCGAGCATATACTTGAACTGTAACATCGTCCGGAACAATTGATAAAATCTCTTTTAGTCGGCGGGCGAGCGGAGTATCTTTTTTCAATTCAGTAAGAATCTCCGGATTAATTTCTTGTTCAATAAGAAGATCAGGAATTTTCATTTTTCTGTTGAGTATGAATTTTTTTGAAAATACTCTTCGTCAATTTCATCCATTGAAAGTTGAAATTCTCTTTCAGATTGAAATTGAACTAATGTTACCATTGTTCCTTGTATTTCTTGACGAACCTTGTCAAGTTCTTCAGAACTACAATCTGGAAGAGGAATAAAATCAAGGGATGGAGAACGAAAGTTTGGTTCTGCGGAGGGTATGCGAATTGCGTAGAACATAGTATTTAAGTTTTGGGAGCCGAAGCTCCCGGTTATTGTTTAAAAGTTATAATCGTAGTAGTACTCAGGTTCTGATTCGTTAGTATAACGTGCACCGTTTTTGTCGTACCAGGCCTGTTTTGGTTGTGACCAACGAACCTCGATTTCGTATCCGTCTGGGTCGGATTCGTAAAGCCACTTTTGTTGATCTTGGTTTGTGCAATGACCAACAAACCCTCCCGGGATTATTTCAGGTTTCCAATCGGGATGCTTAACTACATTCATTTCACGAATAACTGCGAATTTACTTCCGCGTGTGCGGACGAATTCGTATGGATGTTTTTCTGTCCACAAATGAAGCGTGAAATAAGGCTTCAGATTTTCATTGGGTTTCATAACAAGTGGGATTTGATTTGAGGTTGTTTTTTAACTCAATTCTAATCTAATATTATTTTGATAAAAAGTCAAATTTTATTTCAGATATTTCGGACCATACGTGTCCCATTGCGCGGTACCGGCGATGATGTTCCCGCGGGCATGCGGAGCTGGTCCGGCCCAGCCGGCGGGCTTCATCAAATCGCCTTCCGAATACGGAATTCCGTTCAGTGATCCATTCGTTGTCGCAATAAATCCCCATGCTGAAACCGGTCGCCCATCTGAATATTCGGCGAGCTTCAGGAATTTCCGGCCGCCCGCAACTTTGATTTCACGGCAAGGCAAGAAATTATTTTTTTGACGTGCGTCGTTGATTTCTTTCAAAAATTCGGTGAGATGAGTTTCCATGATAAGTAGGGATTGTGTTCATTATTTTGTGTTGTTCATTATTCGTGAACAACACAAAATAATGAACAGTTGCGGGTTATGCTCCGTGCAGTTCGCGATAAGCATTCAGAGTGGCTTGCTCCAGTTTTGTCAGACCGGTATGGGTCTCTTTTTCGGTGAGCATCATTACTTCTTCGATCTGCTCGTCGGAAAGGTTTTGCCAGTGGGTTGAGGAGTATTTCATGGTCGTAGGATTTGAAATTGAGGTTCTTATTTAACTCAATTCTAATATAACCACTTTTTAATGAAAAGTCAAATTATTTTATCTCGGGCGGCCGGAACCACCCGAGAGTTGAAGTTGATTATTCGTAATGGTTTTTAGGTTGTGCGTGGGCTTTCCAAATTTCGAAGCCTTCTTTTGTGAGCCAGATTGTATGGTCATCTTTCGGACCTTCAGTATATGATCCAACAAATCCTTTTTCGTGGAGAGATGACAGCGTGCCGCTCAGTGCTTTACCTTTTGGCATTTTCATACCTGGCTGAAGACGATAGATTCCATCCGCCAGGGACCACATGAAAGTTGCGGTCTCATGCTCGTCAACTGGGACGGCGTAGTTTGCGCTGTTGTACTCGTTTTGTGCGATTGCTTGGAGTACGGTGAGTTCGTTTTGGGTAACAGTTGTCATGGTCGTGGGATTTGATTTGAGGTTGTTTTTTAACTCAATTCTAATATAACACTATTTCGATAAAAAGTCAAATTTAATTGTCGATAAAAACAATACTCCATTCCATATTATCAAAAATTCGTGCATGCCTTTCGAGCATTTCTTCTGCATCTTCCTTGTTAAGCTCTGAGGTGTGGATATATCCGTTTTCAAGTAATGCCCATCCACCTTCGGATTCGTTTCTCCGTATCATTGTTTTTCCTTTAATTGAAAGATTTCTGTTTTTGAATTAACGCATATGATTTGAGATCAATTCAAAAGATTTGTGTTTCGGATTCGCCGACTTTGACGATGTGTATCACGATTTTATTGAATAATTCTTGAACTTCATCGCGAATTTCATCGGGATATTTTGCCGCCAAAGCAGGCGTATTC
>PWIZ01000116.1 GCA_003560175.1 Halomonas sp.
CGTGCACTTCGTCGACCACGATGGCGAGCTGTCCGACGACGACCTGACCATGCTGGAGCAGCTGCTCGACTATGGTTCTCAAGTTCAGGGTTCTCAAGTTCAGGGTTCTCAAGTTCAGGGTTCCCAGGCACAGGGTAGCCAGGCACAGGGGCGCGCCGAGGGCCAGCTGTTCCTGGTGGTGCCACGCATCGGCACCCAGTCGCCCTGGTCCTCCAAGGCCACCGATATCGCTCACAGCTGCGGCCTCGGCCAGGTGCGCCGCCTCGAGCGCGGCATCGCCTACCGGATCAAGCTCAAAGGCATGCTTGCGGAGAAGGCCTTCGAGGGGATCCGCGCCACCCTCCACGACCGCATGACCGAGACGGTGCTGGCCGATGCCTCTGACGCTGTCCAGCTCTTCGCCCACCATGAGCCGGCGCCGCTGGGCAGCGTGGACATTCTCGAGGGTGGTCGCGAGGCGCTGGTCGCCGCCAATGTCGCGCTGGGGCTGGCGCTGGCCGAGGATGAGATCGACTACCTGGTGGAGGCCTTCCAGGAGCTGGGTCGCAACCCCACGGACGTCGAGCTGATGATGTTCGCCCAGGCGAACTCCGAGCACTGCCGCCACAAGATCTTCAACGCCGACTGGGTGATCGACGGCGAGCCGCAGACGCACTCGCTGTTCAAGATGATCAAGAACACTTACCAGGCCTCGCCGGAGAACATCCTCTCCGCCTACAGCGACAACGCCGCGGTGATCCGGGGCAGTGAGGCACCGCGCTTCTTTCCGGCGCCGCTCACCGGCAAGGCGGACGAGCGTGCCGCCTACGCCAGCGTGGAGGAGCCGATCCAGATCCTGATGAAGGTGGAGACCCACAACCACCCCACGGCCATCGCCCCGCATCCCGGCGCGGCCACCGGTGCCGGCGGCGAGATCCGCGACGAGGGCGCCACCGGCATCGGCGGCAAGCCCAAGGCGGGGCTCACCGGCTTTACCGTCTCCAACCTGCGCATCCCCGAGTTCGTGCAGCCCTGGGAGGCCTTCGACTACGGCAAGCCGGAGCGCATCGTCTCGGCCCTTTCGATCATGCTCGAGGGGCCCATCGGCGGCGCCGCCTTCAACAACGAGTTCGGGCGGCCCAACCTCGCCGGCTACTTTCGCACCTACGAGCAGGACGCCCTGGGTGCCAACGGCATCGAGCGCCGCGGCTTCCACAAGCCGATCATGCTCGCCGGCGGCTATGGCAATATCCGCGATGGCCACGTCCAGAAGGGCGAGATCCCGGTGGGCGGCAAGCTGATCGTGATGGGGGGCCCGGCGATGCTGATCGGCCTGGGCGGCGGCGCGGCCTCCTCCATGGCCTCTGGCACTTCCAGCGCCGACCTGGACTTCGCCTCGGTGCAGCGCGGCAACCCCGAGATCGAGCGCCGCGTTCAGGAGGTGATCGATCGCTGCTGGGCGCTGGGGGAGAACAACCCGATCCGCTTCTTCCACGACGTGGGCGCCGGCGGCCTCTCCAACGCCCTGCCGGAGCTGGTCAAGGACGGCGAGCGTGGCGGCCTCTTCGACCTGCGCGCGGTGCCCAACGCCGAGCCGGGCATGAGCCCGCTGGAGATCTGGTGTAACGAGGCCCAGGAGCGCTACGTGCTGGCGGTGGCTGCGGAGGATCTCGACACCTTCGACGTCCTCTGCCGGCGCGAGCGCTGCCCCTATGCGGTGGTGGGCGAAGCCACTGCGGCGCACCACCTGACCGTGCGTGACGACCACTTCGAGAGCCTGCCGGTCGACCTGCCGATGAGCGTGCTATTCGGCAAGCCACCGAAGATGACCCGCGAGTTCCAGCGTGCGCCCAAGGTGCTGTCCGGCATCATGCTCGACAATCTCGATCTGCGCGAGGCCATGGATCGGGTGCTGCGTCTGCCCGCCGTGGCCTCCAAGAGTTTCCTGATCACCATCGGCGATCGCTCCATCACCGGCCAGGTGGCCCGCGACCAGATGGTCGGCCCCTGGCAGGTGCCGGTGGCCGATGTCGCCGTGACCACGGCAAGCTTCGACACCCATGCCGGCGAGGCCATGGCCATGGGCGAGCGCCCTCCGGTGGCGCTGATCGACCCGGCCGCCAGCGCCCGCCTGGCGGTGGCCGAGGCCATTACCAATCTGGCGGCGGCCCCCATCGAGCGGCTTTCCGACATCAAGCTCTCCGCCAACTGGATGAGCGCGGCCGGTCACCCCGGCGAGAACCAGGCGCTGTTTGACGCCGTTCACGCCGTGGGCATGGAGCTTTGCCCGGCGCTGGGTATCGCCATTCCGGTGGGCAAGGACTCCATGTCCATGCGCACCGCCTGGCAGGAGGAGAACGCCAAGGGTGATCTTGAGGAGAAGAGCGTCACCTCGCCGCTGTCGCTGGTGATCACCGGCTTCGCGCCGGTCACGGATGCCATGCGCACCCTGACGCCCCAGATCAACCTGGAGCAGGACGAGTCCGATCTGATCCTGATCGACCTGGGCGGTGGCTGTAACCGCCTGGGCGGCTCGGCGCTGGCACAGGTCTATGGCCAGGTGGGCGACGTCTGCCCCGACCTGGAGGACCCGGAGGACCTCAGGGCCTTCTTCGCGGTGATCCAGGGGCTCAATGCCGAAGGCAAGCTGCTCGCCTACCACGACCGCAGCGACGGCGGCCTGCTGGTGACCCTGCTGGAGATGGCCTTTGCCGCCCATGCCGGCCTGGAGATCAAGCTCGACTGGCTGATCGACGAGCCTTCCGAAGCGGTGAATGCCCTCTTCGCCGAGGAGCTGGGGGCGGTGATTCAGGTAAACCGCCGGGATACCGAGGCGGTGTTGGCCCAGTTCGCCGCCGCTGGCCTTGAGGCCTGCGGCGTCATCGCCCGCCCGCGCTACGACGATCAGGTGCGCGTGACCCTCTTCGAGGAGCCGCTGCTGGAGACCACCCGCCTACTGGCCCAGCGCACCTGGAGCGATACCAGCTACCGGATGCAGGCGCTGCGCGACAATCCCGACTGTGCCAAGAGCGAGTTCGACAGCCTGATCGACGACCGCGACCCGGGCCTCTCCGCCGCACCTAGCTTCGACGTGAACGAGGACGTCAGTGCGCCCTTCCTCAACTTGGCGCGCCCATCGGTGGCGGTGCTGCGTGAGCAGGGGGTCAACGGCCAGGTGGAGATGGCCTGGGCCTTCGACCGCGCCGGCTTCGAGGCGGTGGACGTGCATATGAGCGATATCCTGGAAGGCCGGGTGTCGCTGGATGAGTTCAAGGGCCTGGTGGCCTGCGGCGGCTTCTCCTACGGCGACGTACTGGGCGCCGGCGGCGGCTGGGCCAAGTCTATACTGTTCAATGAGCGTGCCCGGGAGCAGTTCGCGGCCTTCTTCCAGCGTGACGACAGCTTCTCCCTAGGGGTTTGCAACGGCTGCCAGATGCTGGCTCAGCTCAAGGAGCTGATCCCCGGTGCCGAGGCTTGGCCGCGCTTCGTGCGCAACGAATCGGAGCAGTTCGAGGCCCGCGTCGCCATGGTCCAGGTGGAGAGGAGTCCCTCGATCCTGCTGGCCGGCATGGAAGGCTCGCGGCTGCCCATCGCCGTGGCCCATGGCGAAGGTCGCGCCGAGTTCCGCGACAGTGCCCATCTGCGCAGCATGCAGGGCAATGGTCAGGTAGCGCTGCGCTACCTGGACAACTACGGCCAGACCACCACGCGCTATCCGGCCAACCCCAACGGCTCGCCCTCCGGCATCACCGGCCTGACCACGCCTGATGGCCGCGTGACCATCATGATGCCGCACCCCGAGCGGGTGGTGCGGGCGGTCACCAACTCCTGGCGTCCGGCGGAGTGGACCCGGGATGGCGCTTGGCTGCGGCTGTTCCGCAACGCCCGAGTCTGGCTGGGGTGAGCGTGAGACGCCCTTGGCAGACAATAAAGGAGGCGGCCTTCGGGCCGCCTCTCGCCAATCAGGGTCCGTGGTCCTCGATGGTCAGGCGCTGCGACGTCCCAACTCCCCGGTGACGCCATCGAGGCAGTGCTCCCGCAGGATGGCCAGCTCTGTCTGCTTCTGGCGGGCAATGGCGACGAATTCCTGGCCCAGGGAGGAGCCTGCCCCCAGTTTGCCGAGACGTTCATAGTGCCGCTGGGACGCGGCGGCGTCGGTCATGGCCTTTGACAGGGCGGCTCGTGCCATGTCCAGGCTGCTGATCAATCCCGGCGCGCCAAGCCGCACGGTCGCGTCGGGGCAGGGCTCCTCCAGGTCCAGGCGGCATGCGGTTTGGGCGAGAGCGGACAGGCGCATCTCGCACTCGATGCCCAGGGCGGCCATCAGCCGGCTGGCGGTGCTGCTGAAGGCCAGGAAGCGGAAGGCGAGGTCGCGGTAGCGCTCGAGTTCGGCGTGTTCATGATTGCCAGCGAGGGCCAGGAGCTCCTCGGGTAGCAGGCGGGGGGCAGCGCTTATTAAATTTGTAGTCATGGCGGTCTCCTCGGCTGGGGGGCGCAGGGTGAATGCTCCAGCAGGTAAGTGACTTTCGGCATGACCCGGATCAAGTTTCTGCCAGTTGAGTCCGTGAAGCGTCGATCTCATACGCGGCCTGTAGGTAATATCGTCGGTTTCCTGACTGCCTGGTCGACAAATTGGTGAGTCTTCCGCCGCGCTTCTCCTGAATCCCTGACGACGGCAAGGTGTCTCGCTAAGATGGGCATCCCGTCTCGTCGTCCTGGAATCTGCATGCCCGCCTCTGCCACTCCCACGCCTCCTGGCGCGTTTCCCACGCTTCGCCCTTATCAGCAGGAGGCGGTGCGACGGGTGGTCGCCCACTTTCGCGGCTCGGACGAGCCCGCCGTGGTGGTGTTGCCCACCGGCAGCGGCAAGTCGCTGGTGATCGCCGAGCTGGCGCGCCTGGCCCGGGGCCGCGTGATGGTGCTTGCCCACGTGCGCGAGTTGGTGGAGCAGAACCACGCCAAGTATCAGGCCTACGGTCTGGCGGCCGATATCTTCAGCGCCGGGCTGGGGCGCAAGGAGGCCAGCTGTCAGGTGGTGTTCGGCTCGGTGCAGTCGGTGGTGCGCGGTCTGGATCGCTTCGACGATGGCAACTTCACTCTGCTGGTGATCGATGAGTGCCACCGGGTATCGCCCAAGGAGGATGCCAGCTACCGCCAGGTGATCGGCCAGCTGCAGGCGGCCAATCCGCGCCTCAAGGTGCTGGGGTTGACCGCCACCCCCTACCGGCTGGGGCAGGGTTTCATCTACTATCGCCACCATCACGGCATGGTGCGCGGCGATGAGACCACCTTCTTTCGCGACTGCGTCTTCGAGCAGCCTCTGCGCCTGATGGTGAAGCAGGGCTACCTGGCCGAGCCGCGGCGCATCGATGTGGCGGTGGAGCGCTACGACTTCTCGGCGCTGGCGCCCTCGGCGAGCGGGCTGTTCCGGGAGGAGGAGCTCAACCGGGTGGCGGCCGGCAACCGCGCCACGCCAGGGATCATCGCCGAGGTGGTCGAGCGTGCCCGGGACCGCCAGGGGGTGATGCTGTTCGCGGCCAGTGTGGCCCACGCCGAGGAGATCCTCGGCTATCTGCCCGCCGAGGAGGCGGCGCTGGTCACCGGCGAGACCCCCTCCGCCGAGCGCGAGCGGCTCATCGGCGCCTTCAAGGCCCGGGAGATCAAGTACCTGGTCAACGTGGCGGTGCTCACCACCGGCTTCGATGCCCCACATGTGGATCTGATCGCCATCCTGCGTCCCACCGAGTCGGTCAGCCTCTACCAGCAGATCGTCGGCCGGGGTTTGCGCCTCTCGCCGGGCAAGCGTGATTGCCTGATTCTCGACTACGCCGGCAACCCCTGGGACCTCTTCGCCCCGGAGGTGGGCTCGCCGAAACCCGCCTCCGACAGCGAGCCGGTGCAGGTCGAGTGCCCCGCTTGCGGCCACGCCAATCTCTTCTGGGGCAAGCGCGACGGCGAGCTGGTGATCGAGCACTTCGGCCGCCGCTGTCAGGGGCTAGTGGACGCCGACAGTGGTGAGCCCGCGCTGCCGGGACAGCACGACGCGGCAGTGGGCGCCGGCAAGAAGAAACGACGCCAGTGCGACTTTCGCTTTCGCTTCAAGGTGTGCGGCGACTGCGGCGCCGAGAACGATATCGCCGCTCGGCGCTGCCACGGCTGCCAGACCCTGCTGGTGGATGCCGACGACAAGCTCAAGGCGGCGCTGCGCCTGCGCGATGCGCGGGTGCTCCGGGTCGCCGGCATGCAGCTCGAGGCCACGGTCAACGGCCGCGGCATGCCGCGGCTCAAGGTCACCTATCACGACGAGGATGGCACCACACTCGCCGAGTGGTTCGCCCTGCAGACCTCGGCCCAGCGGGGTGCCTTCGCCGCGGCCTTTTTGCGCAACCATCTGCGGGCCCCGGGCGTGCCCTTCCGGCCCACCACGCCAGAGGAGGTGGTGGCCGAGCGCCGCCGCCTGCGCCACCCCGACTTCGTGGTAGGGCGCAAGGTGGGGCGTCACTGGCAGGTGCGCGAGAAGCTCTTCGACTATACCGGGCGCTATCGCCGCGCCGAGGCGGCGGAGTAGGCCGTCAATCGCCCTTCCGCCGCCGCGAATTGACTGTTATCCGGACGCTGGAGGGTGTCCGGATAACGGTCAGCCAGTTGTCTCGCCGCAGGCCTCGATCTCCAACATTTTGATTTTATTGAGACAGAGAGGCGTTCACCAACCTGGCATGACGCTTGCTCCTGATTGAGTGCCCCTAACGGGCGCAATAACAACAGTCAGGAGGAGACGCCGTGAGTACCATTCAACCTTTAACAAGAGAGGTGCAGGTGCTGGGCATCGATGCCGGTGGCACGATGACCGATACCTTCTTCGTCGACAGCCTGGGCGAGTTTGTCGTCGGCAAGGCCCAGAGCACACCGGACGATGAGTCAGTGGGCCTGCTCTACTCGAGCGAGGATGCGCTGGCGCTGTGGGATATGCCGTTGGAGGAGGCCCTGCCCCAGCTGCAGACCGGGGTCTACTCCGGTACTGCGCTGCTCAACCGGGTGGTGCAGCGCAAGGGGCTGAGGTGCGGCCTGATCGTCAATCAAGGGATGGAAGACTTCCATCGCATGGGGCGAGCCATTCAGGCCTACCTGGGCTTTGCCTACGAGGATCGCATTCACCTCAATACGCACTACTACGATGAACCCCTGGTGCCGCGCCAGCGGACCCGTGGGGTCGTCGAGCGTATCGACATGTTCGGTAACGTAGTTATTCCGCTGCGCGAAGAGAGTGCCAGGAAGGCAGCCCGCGAGGTGATCGCCAGCGGGGTCGATAGCATCGTGATCAGCCTCCTCCACTCGTACAAGAACCCTGCCCATGAGCGTCGGGTCAGGGATATCGTGCGTGACGAGGTGGCCAAGGCGGGCAAGAAGATCTCGGTATTCGCTTCGGTGGACTATTACCCTCTCCGAAAGGAGTCCCACCGAACCAACACTACCATCCTCGAGGCCTATGCAGCAGAGCCTTCCCGCGAGACACTTCAGAAGATCTCCAACTCCTTCAAGGCTAAGGGCACACACTTTGACTTTCGGGTCATGGCGACCCATGGGGGGACTATCTCCTGGAAGGCCAAGGAGCTTGCCCGCACCATCGTTTCCGGCCCTATTGGTGGGGTGATCGGCGCCAAGTATCTGGGTGAGACGCTAGGCTACAAGAACATCGCCTGCTCGGATATCGGTGGTACTTCATTTGATGTGGCGATGATCACTCAGAATGAATTGACCATTCGTACCGACCCCGATATGGCCCGCTTGGTGCTGTCCCTGCCTCTGGTGGCCATGGATTCGGTGGGGGCAGGGGCAGGCAGTTTCGTGCGTCTCGATCCCTACACGCGTGCCATCAAGCTGGGCCCTGACTCCGCCGGCTATCGGGTAGGGGTGTGCTGGGCTGAGAGCGGTATTGATACCGTCTCCGTCACTGATTGTCATATGGTGCTGGGTTATCTGAATCCAGATAACTTCCTGGGGGGAGCCATCAAACTCGATCCCCAGAGAGCCTATGATGCCATCAAGGAGCAGATCGCCGACCCTCTCGGCCTCTCGGTGGAAGAGGCGGCGGCGGGCGTCATCGAGCTTCTCGACTCCGAGCTGCATGACTATATCCGCTCTATGATCTCCGCCAAGGGCTATGACCCGCGCAGCTTTGTCTGTTTCTCCTACGGCGGTGCCGGTCCTGTTCACACCTATGGCTATACCCGCGGGCTGGGCTTCGAGGATGTGATTGTGCCGGCCTGGGCGGCGGGCTTCTCCGCTTTCGGTTGTGCCGCAGCGGACTTCGAGTACCGCTACGACAAGAGCCTGGATATCAATCTGGACCAGTACGCCTCCAAGCAGGAGCGAGAGGCGGCGGCCAGGGTCCTGCAAGAGGCCTGGCTTGAGCTGACCGCCAACGTGCTCGAGGAGTTCCGGGTCAACGGCTATGAGGCTGACCAGGTCCAGCTACAGCCGGCCTTTCGCATGCAGTATCGCGGCCAGCTCAATGATCTCGAGATCGACTCTCCTCTCGCCGCCGTGGACTCTGAGGAGGAGTGGGAGCAGCTCGAGGAGGCGTTCAACCGGACCTATGGGCGAGTCTATGCCGAGTCGGCACGCTCCCCCGAGCTGGGTTATTCGGTGACCGGGGCCATCATGCGTGGTTCGGTCCCCATTCCCAAACCGCGGATTCCCAGCGAGCCCCTGGCGGGAAAGACGCCGCCGAGCGGGGCAAAACTGGGCTCACGGCGTTTCTATCAGGACCATCACTGGGTGGAAGCACAGCTCTACCATATGGAAGCGCTGCTACCCGGCAACGAGGTTGAAGGGCCGGCAATAATCGAGTCTGACGCTACCACTTTCGTGGTGCCACAAGGCTTCCGTACCTGGCTCGACAAGCATCGGCTGTTCCATCTTCAGGAACTCTAGTCGGCTGTCATGAACCCGATAGATCCAACCCTCTTGGGAGAGATTTCCATGTCATACGAACGCGATGAACTTCATAGCTCTTCTGGCGCCTCTGCTGTCGGTATTGTCCGGGGTGGCGAGACTCTCAAGCAGCACCGTGACCGGGTGCTGGCCATGACCCGCAGTAGTGGCCACTATGCCGGGCTCGATGCGCTAACCTTCCGGGACGAAGAGCCCATTCGCTATAATAAACTGTTCTCCCGGCTACGTGCCGGCGTGGTGGATGCCCGGGAAACCGCAAAAAAAATCGCAGCATCTCCCATCGTCGAGCAGGAGGGTGAGCTCTGTTTTACCCTCTACAATGCCGCAGGCGATGCTATCGTAACCTCCACCGGTATCATCATTCATGTGGGTACCATGGGGGCCGCTATTAAGTACATGATAGAGAATGATTGGGAGAGTAACCCGGGTGTCAATGATAAGGATATATTCTGCAACAATGACTCCCTGATTGGCAATGTACACCCATGCGACATCCATACCATAGTGCCCATCTTCTGGGAAGGTAAGCTGGTGGGATGGGTTGGAGGGGTGACCCATGTCATCGATACCGGCTCCGTGGGTCCGGGCTCCATGTCCACGGGACAGGTCCAGCGTTTCGGAGACGGCTATTCAATAACCTGTCGCAAGATAGGTGCCAACGATACCCTGTTCCGCGATTGGCTCCACGAGAGCCAGCGCATGGTACGCACGACGCGCTACTGGATGCTCGACGAGCGTACCCGGGTAGCCGGCTGTCACATGATCCGGGACATGGTCGAGGAGCTGATCCGCGACGAGGGCATCGAAAGCTACTGGAAGTTCTGTTACGAGGCGGTGGAACACAGCAAGAGAGGACTACATGCGCGTATTAAGGCGATGACTATTCCCGGAAAGTATCGCCAGGTCGGTTTCGTGGACGTGCCCTACAAGCATGAAGATGTGCGTGTCCCCTCCGACTTCGCCAAGGTGGACACCATCATGCACACTCCTTCGGAGATCGAGATCCGTGGGGATGGTACCTGGCGTCTGGACTTCGATGGCGCCACTCGCTGGGGCTGGCATACCTACAATGCCCATCAGGTGAGCTTCACCTCGGGCATCTGGGTCATGATGACTCAATCCCTGATCCCCTCCGAGATGATCAACGATGGTGCTGCCTATGGTACCGAGTTCCGGCTGCCCAAGGGTACCTGGATGAATCCGGATGATCGGCGGGTCGCCTTCTCCTACGCCTGGCACTTCTTGGTCTCGAGCTGGACTGCTCTGTGGCGAGGGTTGAGTCGCTCCTATTTCGGGCGGGGCTACTTGGAGGAGGTCAACGCCGGGAATGCCAATACCTCCAACTGGCTGCAGGGGGGAGGCTTCAACCAATACGACGAGATTCATGCCGTCAACAGCTTTGAGTGTGCCGCCAACGGGGTCGGGGCCTCGGCCTTCGGCGATGGCATCAGCCATGCCGCCGCCATCTGGAATCCGGAAGGCGATATGGGGGATATGGAGATCTGGGAGCTGGCCGAGCCGCTCATCTATCTCGGGCGACAGATCAAGGCCAGCTCGGGTGGTTCAGGTAAATACCGGGGCGGTAGCGGCTGGGAAAGCCTGCGCATGGTCTGGAATGCTAAGGACTGGACCATGTTCTTCATGGGCAATGGCCATATCAGCTCGGACTGGGGGCTGATGGGGGGCTTCCCGGCGGCTTCCGGCTATCGTTTTTGCGCGCATGACACTGGTCTCGAGGCGCTTATCGAGGCCGGTGAGCCTATTCCGCTCGGTGGGGATGTGGATCCGGGAGATCGAGCCTATGAAAAGCTCATCCCTGAGGCCCGGGTGAAGCGCGACAAACAGGCCATTACCACCGAGGAGATGTACAAGGACTATGACCTCTATCTCAATACCATGAAGGGCGGTCCTGGCTTCGGTGATCCGCTGGATAGAGACCCGCTGATGGTGGCGAGTGATATCGAAGAGGGGCATATCCTGCCGCGCTTCGCCGAGAAGATCTACGGGGTGGTGGTTAGCGAGGAAGCTGATGGCCATCGGGTAGATGCTGAAGCGACGCAGGTGTGCCGCCAGAAGATGCGGGAGGAGCGCCTGGCTCGCGCCATCCCGACCAGTGAGTGGATGAAGGAGGAGAGAGAGCGGATCCTGAACAAGGATGCCACGACCCAGGTGCAGCAGATGTTCGCCTCGTCCTTTCAGCTGAGTCAGCGTTTTCTTGATGAGTTCCGCGCCTTCTGGGAGCTTCCCGAGAGCTGGGAACTACGCGAGGAGGAGCTGGGGATTCCCCACTACGGTTCCCACTACCACATGGACCTCTCGGAGTTGCCGGACGTACGCACCGTCACCCTAGTGGACGAGGAGTAACCGCCGCCCGGCGACTCCGCCGAGTCGCCTGGGCTTTCCATGAGGCACAACAACAACTGGAGTTCACATTATGAGCTATGAACGTACCAAGATCGCCGACCTGATCGATGGCACCATCGATCCCGAGACCCTGCACAAGATGCTTTCTACCCCCAAGGATGAAGAGTGGTTCGAGACCTATCTGGAGATACTGCAGGAGCGGGTACCCTGGGAAGATCGCATCATCCTGCCTCTCGGACCCAGGCTCTATATCGTGCAGGAGCAGGGGACCCATCGCTGGGTCATCAAATCCCAGGCCGGGCATGTCTTCTGCGACTATCGGGAGAACTGGAAACTGCACGCCGTGATCTATGTCCGCGAGAGCCAGGAGCAGCTCAACGAGATCTATCCCGAGCTGATGGCCCCTTCGTCGGGGTGGCAAACCATCCGTGAGTATTACTGTCCCCTCAGTGGTGATCTGTTGGATGTGGAGGCGCCTACCGCCTGGTATCCCGTCATTCATGACTTCGAGCCGGATATCGAAACCTTCTATCGAGACTGGCTGGGGCTGGAGGTGCCGGAAAGGGCGGCCGGCTGACACGGCCATTGCCACGAAGTCGGGCGGCGGCCCCCAGGGGGCTGCCGCCCGCTCGTGCTCCGATCGAAAGCCCCGTCGCTTGGCAGTAAAGCGTGGGGCTATGCCCGTTCGAGCAGCCTGCCGGCTTAGCTGCTATAACTAAGGGGCCGTGTGCCATCTACGCTATTTCAGTGGCGCTACCACAATCAAAAGAACTGAAGCAGCGCATCATGCCAGCCTGCCGGCAATGACAGGATGTCCGCGCTTCTGGCCCGGTAGTGGTCAGAGAGCGATCTTTTCCGGATCGGTACCGCCGGTCTGAGTCATGGTCGTGGTTGCGGCCCAGACTAATGTAGGTCTTCGTGGCCGCACGGCTCGTCAGCCACGCTGGAGCAAACCTATGCAGGATCGCCGACTTTATCGTGCCTGGGAGACCTTCCTCAGCCAAGGTGAGACTCCTACGGGCGTTCGTGACGAGGTGCTGGCTTCCTGGCAACGCTCACTGGACAGCAAAGTTCCGGTTGATCGATCCCATACTCAGACCCTGAGCGAGGGAGAGTTCTTTCGCATTCGCCAGCAGAGTGGCGCCTTCCTCGCCGCTGCCCAGCCGGCACTTCAGCAGGGGGGAGAGTTTCTTCGCGGTGCGCGCTCTATGGTGATGCTCAGCAATGCGCACGGGACGGTGCTCGATACCGTGGGCGATCCTCTGGCCATCGAGCTGGGTCAGGAGATAGGCCTGTGCCGTGGGGGGCTCTGGGATGAGGGACATATCGGGACCAATGCCATCGGCACGGCCTTGGCCAACCAGCAGCCGGTCACCATTCACGGCTATGAGCACTTTTGCTGTGAGGTCCAGCGCTGGACCTGCGCGGCAGCTCCCGTATTCAGCCCGCTGAGCCGGCGAATCCTCGGCGTGGTGGATCTCTCTGGTCCTGCCAGTACCTTCAGCCCTCAAGGTCTGGCCTACGTGGTGTCAGTGGCCCGGCAGATCGAAGGTGAGCTGCGCCAGCGTACTGAGACAGATCATCGCCGGATCATCGAGTGCTTTCTCCACGAGCGTCTCCGTTGGCAGCATCGGGATGCCATCGTGGTGAGCCGTACCGGCATGGTGGTCTACGGCAGTCCGGCAGCCAAGCGCCAGCTCGAGCGTGTGGCGGGGAACGTTTTCTACGAAGACAGCATTCCCCTGCTTCGTGATACTCCGAGTGAGGAATCCTTGGAGAAGCTGACGGCACGCCTTCCCACTGCCGAGATCTGTCCGCTCTTCGACGGTGACGAGTTCCTGGGAGTAATCATCGCGCCGCGTCCCGCTCGGTCTGAGCGCAGGGCTCGGTCGAGCGCAGCCTTGCTGGAGCCGCTGTCAGAGGGGGGCAGCGTGACCCTGGAGGGGCTGATCGGCGATAGCCCCGCCATGCAGTCGGCACGAGAGCGGGCCTCACGGCTGGCAGCCACGCATGCGCCGATCCTGATTGAAGGTGAAACTGGCGTAGGCAAGGAGCTGTTTGCCCGAGGTATTCATGCAGCCAGCGCTCAAGCCGGGCCTTTCGTGCCGGTCAACTGTGGAGCTCTGCCGAGGGACCTGATTGGCGGCGAAATGTTCGGATATGTGGGCGGCGCCTTTACTGGGGCCAGTCAGGAGGGGCGACCGGGGAAGCTGGAGGCTGCTCACGGGGGCACCCTGTGTCTGGATGAGGTCAGCGAGATGCCCCTTGACCTCCAGCCTACTCTGTTGCGCATTCTCGAGGATGGGGTGGTCTACCGAATCGGCAGCCATGAGCCCCGGCATGTCGATGCCAGGCTGCTCTCCATGACCAACCGCAACCTGCCAGAAGAGATCGCCGCCGGTCGCTTCCGGCAGGATCTCTACTACCGTATCGCCGCGATGCGCCTCAGGATACCGCCGCTTCGCGAGCGAGGGGACGATATTGCATTGCTGGCAGAGCACTTCCTTCATCGACAGGCGTGCCAGCAGGGTCGGCCCGCGCGGCGCCTCGCCGAGGAAGCGATGCAGGCGCTGCTGCGCTATCCCTGGCCGGGTAATGTGCGTCAGCTGCGCAATGTGATCACCACCACGGATGCCCTGGTCGATGCTCCCGTCATCTCCCTCCATGATCTACCTGAGGAGATCACTCAGTCATTGCCACTATCTTCCGTACCGGCACGAGAGACGTCGGAGAGTGATCTGGCTAGCCTGCAGCGTCAGGCTATCGAACAGGCCCTCTTGCAGAGTGGTGGGAATATCTCCCAGGCGGCTCGTCGGCTGGGTATTGCCCGCTCAACCCTATACTGTCGAATTCGCGAACAGCGTATTCCGGTACCGGGACGCGAGCACTTTCCTGCATGATCAGGGGCGGTAGTGCCTAAGCGGCCGCCTGTTGGCCCTGCGCGACAGGCCGGAGTGCGCCAAGGCGCTCGGCCGCAACCGCACCTGTGGTGAGCGTGACAGGGCGTCCGAGTGACAGGGGCCTGTCTGAGTCGGTGTCAACTTGCTAGACTGGCCCGTTGACCCCGCGTCCCCGGAGAGCAACGCCGCGTGAGCGACACGCCCGATACCGCCAGCCCCGAGCAGGCCGTCGTCGTGGCCGAGCAGGCCGCGGTGCTCGGCCGACTGTTCAACGAGCCGATCACCGAGCTGCCGGAGGATCTCTATATCCCCCCGGAGGCGCTGCGGGTGTTCCTCGAGGCCTTCGAGGGGCCGCTGGATCTGCTGCTCTACCTGATCCGCCGTCAGAATCTCGACATCCTGGCCATCGATGTGGCCGCCATTACCCGCCAGTACATCGAGTACGTGGAGCTGATGAAGGCCATGGAGATCGAGCTGGCTGGGGAGTATCTGCTGATGGCGGCGATGCTTGCCGAGATCAAGTCACGGACCCTGCTGCCGCGCCCTCCCAAGGAGGGTGGCGACGACGAGGAGGCGGATCCCCGGGCCGAGCTGATCCGCCGCCTGCAGGAGTACGAACGGCTCAAGTACGCCGCCGAGTCGCTGGCCGAGTTGCCGCGGCTGGGCCGCGACTGGTTCCCGGCGAAGGCGGCGTTGCCGCCGCTGGAGAGCCGGGTGGTCCACCCCGAGGTGGAGCTGGGTGAGCTGCTGGGTGCGCTGGCGGGTATCCTGCGGCGGGCCGAGCTTACCCAGACCCACCATATCAGCCGCGAGGTGCTCTCGACCCGGGAGCGCATGCTGGCGATCATGGCGCGGCTCAGCGACGGGCACTTCACCCCCTTCGAGGCCCTGTTTAGCCTGGAGGAGGGGCGCGCCGGCGTGATCGTGACCTTCATGGCGATCCTCGAGCTCGCCAAGGAGGCAATGATTGAGATCGTGCAGAATGCCCCGCTCTCGCCGATTCACGTGCGTGCCCGCACGTCGATAGAGGAGGGCGAGGCGGGTGAGCTGGATGATCTGGGGATTGAGGGAGAGAGCGCCTTCGCGGACGATGACGAGGGAGGTCGGCCATGACCGCCATGGAGTATCCCGAGGCCCTGGACGAGATCCTGGAGGCGGCGCTGCTGGCCGCCGGCGAGCCGCTCTCCTTGGAGCGCTTCGAGGGGCTCTTCGACGACCACGAGCGCCCTCCCAGGCGCGCCTTGCGCGAGGCGTTGGAGCGTCTGGGCGGGCGCCATGAACGCGGCGCCATGGAGCTGCTCGAGACCGCTTCGGGCTATCAGCTGCGCATCCGGCCGCGGCTCTCGGCCTGGATCTCGCGGCTGTGGGACGAGCGCCCGCAGCGCTATTCTCGCGCGCTGCTCGAGACCCTGGCGCTGATCGCTTACCGTCAGCCGGTGACCCGCGGCGACATTGAGCAGGTGCGCGGGGTCACGGTGAGTGGCTCGATCATGCGCACGCTGCTGGAGCGTGGCTGGATCCGCGTGGTGGGGCATCGCGATGTGCCGGGTCGACCGACGGTCTATGCCACCACGCGGCGCTTCCTCGACGATTTCGGCCTGAAGACCCTCGACGAGCTGCCGCCGATGCATGAGCTCAAGGCCTTCGAGGAGCCAGGGTCGATGAGAGAGCTCGAGGACGAGGCCCCGCCCCCGCCCCAGTTCGACCTGCTGGCTCAGGCCGACGAGGCGCCGGAAGAGGCGCCGAGAAAGGCGGCCGATGACCCGGCGCAAGACGAGATATTCCCGGAAGAGCGGGCCGAGGCCGGCTCCCCGGAAGCGACGGCCGGGAGGGCCGACGACAACCACGCCGGGACGGCGTCAGAGCGGTCAGGTCTGAGCTTCGCCGAACTCGAGGCTCGCCTGACCGAACGTGCCCGGAACCGCGTCGATGATGACGCTGCTCCGGGTGCGGAATCCACACCCAGTGAGAACGACTCATGAGCACTACCAGCGAAAAACTTCAGAAGGTCCTGGCTCGCGCCGGTCTTGGCTCCCGCCGCGAGATGGAAACCGCCATCGCCGATGGCCGGGTCAAGGTCAACGGCCAGGTGGCCACCCTGGGCGACCGCATCGAGATGCGTGACAGGGTGCTCTTCGACAGCCGGCCGGTGACCCTGCGCGGTGCCGAAGAGGTGCCGCGCAGGGTCATCATGTACAACAAGCCCGAGGGCGAGCTCTGCACCCGCAAGGACCCGGAGGGCCGACGCACCGTCTTCGATCGTCTGCCGCGTCTCAAGGGTGAGCGCTGGATCGCTATCGGTCGCCTCGACATCAACACCAGTGGCCTGCTGCTGTTCACCACCGACGGCGAGCTGGCCAACCGCCTGATGCACCCCTCCACCCAGGTGGAGCGCGAGTATGCGGTGCGCGTCATGGGCCAGGTGACCCGCCAGAACGTGGTCGCCATGGTCGAGGGGGTGATGCTCGATGACGGCCCGGCGAGCTTCACCGACGTGCAGGAGTTCGGTGGCGAGGGCATCAACACCTGGTTCCATGTGGTGATCCAGGAGGGGCGTAATCGCGAGGTCCGCCGCCTATGGGAGTCCCAGGGGCTCACCGTTAGCCGCCTCAAGCGGGTGCGCTACGGCAATATCTTTCTCGACAAGCGGGCCAAGGCGGGCGAGTGGTTGGAGCTCTCCCAGGACGAGGTCGATGACCTGGCCGAGCTCGCCGGATTGGCCTCGCGCAAGGTGCCGGACCTGACCCCGGACGAGAAGAACCGCTGGAATCGCGACAAGAACAAGCGCAAGCCGGTGCAGGCTATGCGCAAGCCAAAGACCCGAACCCGCAGCTGATCGGCGACCCCGGCAAAAGGCAAAAAAGTCCTTGCCAGTAAGGGGGCAAATCAGTAATATTTGCTCCCGTTCGGAGGGGTCGTTAGCTCAGTTGGTAGAGCAGTTGGCTTTTAACCAATTGGTCGTAGGTTCGAATCCTACACGACCCACCATCCGAACCTGTATGCTTGCTGGCAAGCACCGGGTCGTTAGCTCAGTTGGTAGAGCAGTTGGCTTTTAACCAATTGGTCGTAGGTTCGAATCCTACACGACCCACCAGACACA
>PWIZ01000042.1 GCA_003560175.1 Halomonas sp.
CTACTGAGCGCGGGTCGTGGCGGTGCTGGCGCCGCCGGCTACTCCCGCTCATCCCGCGTCGAACGCAGCAGCACCCGGTCCATGCCCCGCGTGGTGAGCACCCGCTTGAGCGCGGCGAACAAGTGAGTGGGCAGCGTCACCGCATAGCGGGGCTTCGGGCGGGGGTGCTCCAGGGCGTGGATGAGCCTTGCCACCACGGCCTCGGGGCCGAGCGTAAAGGGCGCCTTGCCCTCCTGGCTGGCCAGGCGGTCTTCCACCTGGCGGTAGGTGTCGGCATGGGCGCTGCGGGCGGTAGCGATATTGGCCTGAAAGGCCCGGTAGGCGTTCTCGCGGAAACGGCTGGTGATGGGGCCGGGCTGGATGAGGCTGACGTGAATGCCGCTGCCCTTGAGCTCCTGGCGCAGGGTGTCGGTGAGGCCCTCGAGGGCGAACTTGGAGCAGACGTAGGCGCCGCGATAGGGCAGGGCGGCGAACCCCAGCACCGAGCTGTTCTGCACGATGCGCCCGTGTCCCTGGGTGCGCATCATCGGCAGCACGCGGGTGGTGAGTTCATGGGTGCCCAGCAGGTTGGTCTCCAGCTGGGCCCTCAGCACGTCCCGTGAGAGATCTTCCACGGCGCCGGGCTGGCCGTAGGCGCCGTTGTTGAACAGCGCCGTCAGTCGTCCCCCGGTGCGCTCGGCCACGATTTCCACCGCGGTCTCGATGGAGGCGCTGCTGGCCAGGTCCAGCGGCAGGGCCTCCAGGCCCTCCTCGCGGAGCCTTGCCACATCCGCCTCGCCCCGTGCCGTGGCAAAGACCCGCCAGCCTCGCGCCGCCATGGCATGAGCCGCGGCATGGCCGATGCCGCTCGAGCAGCCGGTGACCAGCAGGCTGCGGGGCGGGTTAGCGCTTGCATCCGACATTATTGTCTCCTCTCTGTCTCCCGCGGGGCTTGTCGCTCTCCCCCAGGGCCTGTGTCAGGGCGCCTCGATCCCGTGGCGCTACAGCACTTCCCGGGTCGCCTCCATCACCCGCCCATCCACGGTACGCTGGATCTTGTCCTCGATTTCGCTGAGCAGCGATTCCACCTTCTGTGATGTGGTGGCGGCTGCCACGAAGGTCCATTCGCTGGCCTCCAGCCGGTCCAGCTCGCCGCTCTCGCAGACCGCCACGGCCGGGTTGCGCCCGAAGCGTTCGTGCAGGCCGCCCATGCGCTGGCGCTTCTCCTTCAGCGACTGACAGCCGGGCAGCGATATGTGCAGGGTGAGGATGCCGATGTGCATGGGGGCTCCTTGTGCGCGGGTGATGTCCGGTATTGCCTGCACGAGCTATACCACGGGGCCGCTGCCGCTGAGGAGAGGCAAGGCGAATTGGCCTAAGCTTGGCTCCACACCCTGCGGCTCGGAGCGACCCCATGCGGCACCTCTTCTTGATGCGTCACGCCAAGGCGAAGCAGGGCAGCGGCGATATGACCGATCATCAGCGGCCGCTCAGCAAGCGGGGCCGGCGCCAGGCGGCGGCCATGGCGGTTCCCCTGCAACGCTGGCGGGCCCTGGAAGGCATGGTCTACTCAAGCGATGCGACCCGCACGCGGGAGACCCTCGACGAGATCGCCGGGCAGCTGACCGAGCTCTCGCAGCCCGAGCTCCCCCTGGCCGAGCGAGCTCGCCTCGACGAGGCCCTCTACACCTTCGATGGCCAGGCGCTGTTGGCCTGGTTGAAGCATCTTCCGGACGAGGCCGACAGGGTGCTGGTGATCGGCCATAACCCGGCCCTGCTGGAACTGGCTCGCTGGCTGTGTCGCGAGGCGCCGGACGCCCTGCCCACCGGCAGCCTGCTGCATCTCACCCTGCCGGATCAGCCCTGGCCGGCGCTGGAGAAGCATGGTGCCGAACTCGTCATGAGCCTGACCCCGGAGAACGCGAGCCATTCGCTCTTCCAACGCCGGGCACCGGCGCCGCCGGACCTGCGCAAGGCCGATCTGGCCGGCCGCCTTCACGGGCAGCTGGGCCACCTGCATCGCCTGGCCCGTGCCCTGGAGCCCGGGGTGATCGCCGGCGTCGATCCCGAGTTCCTGCACCAGTATCGCGTCAATCTGCGGCGCAGCCGGGCGATCGGCGAAGCCGTGCTGGCCACCGCCAGGCAGTCCGGTAGCGGGAAGGTGCCCCGGCTGAAGAAGCGGCTGAAGCGGCTCAAGCAGCGCGCCCAGGCCACCAGCGACCTGCGCGATCTCGATGTCTTCCTGGAGAGCCTGGCGAAGGTGCCGCCACCGCTGGAGGCACGCACTCGGCGCGCGCTTCACGACTGGCTGAGAGACCGGGCCCGGGAGCTTCATGAGCGCCTGTGCCACCAGCTCCGTCAGCCCGACTACGCCGACGAGATGCAGGCCTGGCAGGACTTTCTCGACGCCGCAGGCTTCCGGCAGGCGCTTGCCCGTCTCGCCCCGGCGCGGATCGAGGCGGTGCTGGCCGAGCGCATCGCCGGCCACGACCACGACCTGGCCGCGCTCTCGCGCGAGGCCCCCGACGAAGCCTTCCACGACCTGCGCAAGGCCGTGAAGCGCATCCGCTACCTGGCCGAGCTGGAGCCGAAGCGCCATCGCCGCTTCCTCAAGTGGTTGAAGCAGCGCCAGACCCTGCTGGGGGACTTCCAGGACCTCTGCACCCGCGAGGCCTGGCTCGAGGCCTTCTTCGCCGCTGAGAGCGGCCCGGAACCCGCGGCCGAGGCGCGCGCTTGGTGCGCAGCGCTCGAGGAGGAGAAGCTGGCGCTGCGCGAGCAGATCACGGCGCTCCCGCCGCTGACCGCGACGGCATCGAAGACGCCCTCCGAGTGACCGACGGCGACAGTGCTGCCTTTTCCTGATCTGGATCATTCCCTTGCCCCGCCTGGGTGTCTACTCTTCGCCAAGCACAACATATGGTGTATTTGAGAGTTGGTGACACCATATATAGATAATTGGCCAGTGAGGGAACACCCATGCAACGCCAGCCGACCGGCGCCGTCAACGTCGCTTCGACGGTCAACGAGTACCTGCAGCGCGCCGACTGGCGCGTCAACGCCAACGCCAACCAGGGCTACTCCCTGGGCGGGCTGATCCTCAACGCCTCGGGCAAGCTGATCGCCAACTACTGGCTGGATGAGGTCTATCCCGCCGTGGTAGGCGAGGCCCACCGGGAGGGGGACCTGCATATCCATGATCTGGACATGCTCAGTGGCTACTGTGCCGGCTGGTCGCTGCGCACCCTGCTGATCGAGGGCTTCAACGGCGTGCCGGGCCGGGCAGAGAGTGCGCCGCCCCGGCACCTCACCAGCGCCCTGGGGCAGATGGTCAACTTCCTCGGCACCCTGCAGAACGAGTGGGCCGGCGCCCAGGCGTTCAGCTCCTTCGATACCTATCTGGCACCCTTCGTGCGCCGCGACGGCCTCGACTACCCGGCGGTGCAGCAGGCGGTGCAGGAGTTCATCTACAACCTCAACGTGCCGTCGCGCTGGGGCAGCCAGACCCCCTTCACCAACCTTACCTTCGACTGGATCTGCCCGGCGGACCTGCGCGACCAGGTGCCGGTCATCGGCGGCGAGGAGCAGCCCTTCACCTACGGCGAGCTGCAGGCCGAAATGGACCTGCTCAACCGCGCCTACCTGGAGGTGATGGAGGAGGGCGACTGCCAGGGGCGGGTGTTCACCTTCCCGATCCCCACCTACAACATCACCCCGGACTTCGACTGGGAGAGCGACAACGCCGAGCGGCTCTTCGCACTCACCGCCAAGTACGGGCTGCCCTACTTCCAGAATTTCCTCAACTCGGACCTGGAGCCGCACATGGTGCGCTCCATGTGCTGCCGGCTGCAGCTCGACCTCACCGAGCTGCTCAAGCGTGGCAACGGCCTGTTCGGCAGTGCCGAGCAGACCGGCTCGCTGGGCGTGGTGACCATCAACTGCGCGCGGCTGGGGCACCGCTTCGCCGGCGACCAGGCGGGGCTCTTCCGGGAGCTGGACCGGCTGCTCGAGCTCGGCCGTGACAGCCTGGAGATCAAGCGCGAGTGCATCCAGCAGTGGATGGACGACGGCCTCTACCCCTACAGCCGCCGCTACCTGGGCACCCTGCGCAACCACTTCTCCACCCTCGGCGTGAACGGGCTCAACGAGATGGTGCGCAACTTCTTCGAGGACCGCTTCGACATCGCCAACCCCGAGGGGCAGCAGCTGGCCATCGAGCTGCTGGAGCAGGTGCGCGAGCGGATGCGCGAGTTCCAGGCGGCCACCGGCCACCTCTACAACCTGGAGGCGACCCCGGCGGAGGGCACCACCTACCGCTTCGCCAAGGAGGACCAGAAGCGCTACCCCGACATCCTCCAGGCGGGCACGCCGGACTCCCCCTACTACACCAACTCCAGCCAGCTGCCGGTGGGGCATACCGACGACCCCTTCGAGGCGCTGCTCCACCAGGACCCCCTGCAGACCCGCTACACCGGCGGCACCGTGCTGCACCTCTATATGGGGGAGCGGCTCTCCTCGCCGGCGGCCTGCCGCAAGCTGGTGCAGACCGCACTCTCCCGCTTCCGCCTGCCCTATCTCACCGTGACGCCGACCTTCTCGATCTGCCCGGTGCACGGCTACCTGGCCGGCGAACACGAGTTCTGCCCGAAGTGCGATGACGCCCTTCTGGCAAAGCATGCTCGGGC
>PWIZ01000055.1 GCA_003560175.1 Halomonas sp.
AGGGCGCCTTTCGCCACTATCTGAAGCAGGACTATCTCTTCCTGATCCACTTCGCCCGGGCCTACGCCCTGGCCGCCTACAAGAGCCGCACCCTGGACGACCTGCGCCAGGCCCATGAGGGCCTCAAGGCGATCGTCGACCTGGAGCTGGGCCTGCACGTGGGCTTCTGCGAGTCGTGGGGCATCAGCGAGGCCGACCTCGCCGCCCTCCCCGAGGCGCGGGCCACCATGGCCTACACCCGCTACGTGCTGGACACCGGCAACCGCGGCGACCTCCTCGACCTGCACGTGGCTCTGGCGCCCTGCCTGGTGGGCTACGGCGAGATCGCCGACTGGATCAACGCCCGCGCCGAGACGGTGCGCGGCGACGCCAACCCCTATGACGCCTGGATCGCCATGTACGAGAGCGAGGAGTTCCAGGCCGCCCGCCGGGCCGAGGAAGCCTGGCTCGACGCCCGCCTGGCCGAGGTCACCCCGGCGCGCTTCGCGGAGCTCTGCACAGTATTCCGCGACGCCACTCGGCTCGAGATCGACTTCTGGCAGATGGGGCTGGACCGCACGGACTGACGACGACTCGCCCCTCAGGACTCACGATCCATCCCTTCCACAACAACTCCGAGGTTTCCCGAATGAGCAAGACTGCCCACTTCCTCGCCGAGACCGCCAAGGTCGACGCGGCCGCCGTCCAGCCGCTGCCCGGCTCGCGCAAGATCTACCTCGAGGGCTCGCGCCCCGATCTCCGCGTGCCCTTCCGCGAGATCAGCCTCTCACCGACGAAGACCTCCGGCGCCGATGAGGAGAACCCGCCGCTGCTGGTCTACGACACCTCCGGCCCCTACACCGACCCGGCGGCCGAAATCGACCTGCGCCGCGGCCTGCCCGAGCTGCGCCGCGCCTGGATCGAGGCGCGCGGGGATACCGAGTTCCTCGACGGCCCCACCAGCGAGTACGGCCGCCGCCGTGCCAACGACCCGACGCTGGCCCAGCTGCGCTTCGATCTGACCCGCACGCCGCGGCGCGCGAAAGAGGGCAAGAACGTTACCCAGCTCCACTACGCCCGCCAGGGGATCATCACCCCGGAGATGGAGTTTATCGCCATCCGCGAGAACCAGCGCCGGCAGGCGCTCTCTGCCAAGTACTCAGGCACCGCGGAGGTGGAGCGCATCCTGGGCCACCAGCACCCGGGCCAGGGCTTCGGCGCTCGCCTGCCCGAGGAGATCACCCCGGAGTTCGTGCGCGCCGAAGTGGCCGCCGGCCGGGCGATCATCCCCTGCAACATCAACCACCCGGAATCCGAGCCGATGATCATCGGCCGCAACTTCCTGGTGAAGATCAACGGCAACCTGGGCAACTCGGCGGTCACCTCTTCCATCGAGGACGAGGTCGACAAGATGACCTGGGGCATCCGCTGGGGCTCGGACACCGTCATGGATCTCTCCACCGGTCAGAACATCCACGAGACCCGCGAGTGGATCATCCGCAACGCTCCGGTGCCCATCGGCACCGTGCCCATCTATCAAGCGCTGGAGAAGGTCAACGGCGTGGCCGAAGACCTCACCTGGGAAGTGTTCCGCGACACCCTGATCGAACAGGCCGAGCAGGGGGTGGACTACTTCACCATCCACGCCGGCGTGCTCTTGCGCTACGTGCCGCTGACCGCCAAGCGGGTCACCGGCATCGTCTCCCGGGGCGGCTCGATCATGGCCAAGTGGTGTCTCTTCCATCATCGGGAGAGCTTCCTCTACACCCACTTCGAGGAGATCTGCGAGATCTGCAAGCGCTACGACGTGGCCTTCTCGCTGGGTGACGGCCTGCGCCCGGGCTCGGTGGCCGACGCCAACGACGAGGCACAGTTCGCCGAACTCGAGACCCTGGGCGAGCTCACCAAGATCGCCTGGAAGCACGACGTCCAGGTGATGATCGAGGGGCCTGGCCATGTGCCCATGCACCTGATCAAGGAGAACATGGACAAGCAGCTCGAGGCGTGTCACGAGGCGCCCTTCTATACCCTGGGCCCACTGACCACCGACATCGCCCCGGGCTACGACCACATCACCTCCGGCATCGGCGCGGCGATGATCGGCTGGTTCGGCTGCGCCATGCTCTGCTACGTGACCCCTAAGGAACACTTGGGCCTGCCCAACAAGGATGACGTCAAGACCGGCATCATCACCTACAAGATCGCCGCCCACGCCGCGGATCTCGCCAAGGGCCACCCGGCCGCCCAGCGCCGCGACAACGCCCTCTCCAAGGCACGCTTCGAGTTCCGCTGGGAGGACCAGTTCAACCTCGGCCTGGATCCGGACACCGCCCGCGAGTACCACGACGAGACCCTGCCCAAGGATTCCGCCAAGGTGGCCCACTTCTGCTCCATGTGCGGCCCCAAGTTCTGCTCCATGAAGATCAGCCAGGAGGTGCGTGACTACGCGAATGAACACGGGCTGAACGGCGATCAGGAGGCGGTGATGAAGGGTATGGAAGAGCAGGCGGAGAAGTTCCGAGATACCGGCAGCGAGCTCTATCAGCAGGTGTGACGCCGGCAACTGCTCGGGAGTACCTGCCACATCAACGACACGGCCCTGCTTGCCAGGGCCGTAGTCGTTGATGAGCCAGGTCGGAGCGCGTTCGTGAACCCGCTGTCCGCAACAAGCTGGGGCGCAAGCAACCCCGGCATTGGCTAGGCTGAAGCCATGACCCGCCTCGATCCCCAGGAGAGCCCCATGTCATTAATAGAGAGCCACATGTCGGAGACCGACCGCTACGCCTACCCACATCGCGTGCTGCACTGGCTGGTGGCCGTCGTGCTGCTGCTGTCGCTAGCCAGCGGCCTGACCCTAGGGTTTCTCGGCTTCGAAGGGGCCATGGAACGCCTGGGCCGGGCCGGCACCGACTTTCTCTATACCGCTCACAAGTCGCTCGGCGTGGCGATGCTGGCACTGATGACGGTGCGTCTGCTGACGCGACTGCTCTTCGTGGTACCCGACCATGACCCGCCACTGCCCCCCTTCCAGCGCATCCTCAGCACAGCGGTTCACCACCTGCTCTACCTGACACTGCTGGCCCAGCCGATGCTGGGCTGGGCCGCCACCGCCAGCGGCGACTTTCCGGTGCAGTTCCTGCACTGGCATCTACCCGGCGTGGTGCCCGTGAACGAGGCGCTGTCGGAACGGCTGTTCGTATGGCATGGCTGGCTGGGCTGGGTGATCCTTGGTCTGGTGACCCTGCATATCAGTGGCGCCCTCTATCATTGGCTGATCCGTCGCGACAATGTCATGAAGCGCATGAGTCTATTGTAATCCGAGCCGAGAAAGCTGGCACGCTCCCTGCATGGCACTGGTAACTTCAGACCTATCAGGGAGCTCGACCATGCCCGACCGCTCGCCCCTCACCCCCTCCGTCGCCACGCCGCTGGACGCCGATGGCTTCCATAGGCGAGCCCATGAGCACCTCACCTTCCTCTATGGTACCCGGGCCGACGAAGTGCTGCGCCGGCTGCTGACGCTGCTCACCCACCAGGCCCCGCCGCCGCCCTCCGGGGATGACGCCAACGTGCCACTCTGGAGCGAGCGCGACCAGTGGCTGATCGGCTACGGCGACAGCCTGCTCGACGGCGAACGCCCGCCCCTGGAGGTGCTGGGCGAGCTTCTCGAGGCGCGCCTGCCCGACACCTTCAGTGGCGTGCATCTGCTGCCCTTCTTCCCCTGGAGCAGCGACGACGGCTTCTCGGTGATCCACTACCGGGAAGTCGACCCGACCCTGGGCGGCTGGGGACACATTCGCTCGCTGGCCGAAGGGCACGACCTGGCGGTGGACCTGGTGCTCAACCATGTGTCGCGTGAGTCGCTGTGGTTCGTCGACTACCTCTCCGGCAGCCAACCCGGGCGCGACTACTTCGTCGAGATGGACCCGGAGACCGACCTCTCGGCGGTGGTGCGTCCACGCAGCTCGCCGCTGCTGGTGCCGGTGCCCACCCGCCGTGGCACCCGCCATCTCTGGGCCACCTTCTCCGAAGACCAGATCGACCTGAACTTCGCCAACCCGGACGTGCTGCTGGAGTTCGTCGGCATCCTGCTCTTCTACCTGAGCCAGAGGGCTCGGGTGATTCGTCTCGATGCCATCGCCTACCTGTGGAAGGAGGTCGGCACCCCCTGCATCCACCTGCCCCAGACCCACGAGGTGGTGCGCCTGCTGCGCGCCCTGGTCGACCATGTAGCGCCGGGCACCCTGCTGCTCACCGAGACCAACGTGCCTCACCACGAGAACCTCAGCTACTTCGGTCTTGAGCGGCTTTCAGCCGGGGGGTTGGAAGGTCTCCCCGCTCCCCCCGACGAGGCGCATCTGGTCTACCAGTTCTCGCTACCACCGCTGCTGCTGCATACCCTGACCGGCGGCGATGCCACCACCCTGACCAGCTGGCTCGAGAGCCTGCCGGCCTTGCCAGCGGGGTGCAGCTATCTCAACTTCACCGCCAGCCACGACGGCATCGGCGTGCGCCCCCTGGAGGGCTGGCTGCCGCCCCATGAGATCGAGGCGCTGCTGGAGCTGATGCACCGCTTCGGCGGTTTCGTCAGCATGCGCCGACGCCCCGACGGCGAGGACACTCCCTACGAGATCAATATCACCTGGTTCGATGCCATGCAGGGCACGCGCCG
>PWIZ01000095.1 GCA_003560175.1 Halomonas sp.
CGGCGATGGGCGGCGTCGCCTTCTTCAATGATCTCGCTCGAGAACTGCTGGCATTCGTGCTCATCCCACTGCTGATCCGCCGCCATGCGGCCCTGGCCATCGGCTACGGTGGCGCCACCTCAATGGACTTCACCCTACCGGTGATCCAGCAGCACGGCGGCGTGACCTGTGTGCCGGTGGCGGTGGTGTCGGGCTTCATCCTGTCGCTGCTCTCGCCACCGCTGATCCTGTTCTTCCTGTCGCTTTGACCCGACATTTTGGCCCAGCGGCTTGCATGCCGCTTGCACATTTCGTGACCATTGGCTGCATCGCCTCGAGCGATGCTGTCTACTCTAATCCCCTGCCCGAGTCGCTCATGAACCGCTCGACCTCCTCATCCGTGGCTCGCCTACATCGTCAGCGCGGGCGACTCGGCCTCGGTGCCCTGCTGGCCCTGCTGGTACTGGCCGGGGGGCTCGTTCTGGCCTGGTGGCTGCTCAGCCAGCCGCCGCGAGTCGAGCGCCGCCCCGCGCCGGCGTCCGCTCCGCCGCTGGTCGAAGCCGTCACCGTGGCACCCAAGGCCGCCGCGCCGGCACTACACGGCTTCGGTCGCGTAGTGGCCGAGCGCGAGGCGCGTCTGGCAAGCCGGGTCGCCGGCCGCCTGGAGGCCTTCGCTCCCGGGGTACTCCCCGGCCGCGTGGTGAAGGCGGGCGCCCCTCTCGCTCGGCTGGATGACGCCGACCTGGCACTCGCTCTGCGCGAGGCCGAGGCCACCCTGGCCCAGGCCGAGGCGGCTCTAGCCATGGAGCAGGGCGAGCAGCAGCGTGCCCGGGCCGAGTACCAGAGCTTCGGCCGCGAACTGCCGGCAGAACGACGCGCCCTGGTATTGCGCGAACCCCAGCTGCGTAGCGCCCAGGCCGAGGTCGAGCGGGCCCGGGCCACCCGTGACCGGGCCCGGCTTGATCTAGAGCGCGCCACCCTGGTCTCCCCCTGGGCCGGCATGGTCCAGGCGCGCCTGCTCGGCGAGGGCAGCGAGGTGGGCAGCGGCACCGAGCTGCTCCACCTGGTGGATGTCTCGCGCTTCTGGGTGCAGGCAGCGCTGCCCGGCGAGGCCCTCGCCTGGCTCGAGCCCGCCACGGATGACACCCCAGGCAGCGTCGTGACCCTGACCAGCCGCAGCTGGCCCGCCGGCAGCGAACGTCGGGGGGAGCTCCTCTCGGTGCTGCCTGCCCTAGAGGAGAACGGCCTCCAGGCCCAGCTGCTGGTGGCGGTGAAGGATCCCCTGGCGCTGGCCGAAGAGAACCACGTCGCCCCCGCACTGCGCCTGGGCGACGTGGTTCGCCTGGGCTTCCAGGCACGCCAGCGCGACGATCTGATCACGCTGCCCGCGGTCGCCCTGCGGCCCGGCGACGAGGTCTGGGTGCTGGACTCGGAGGAGCGCCTGCGCCGCCGCCCGGTGGGCGTGCTGCATCGCGATGATGATCGGGTGCTGGTGGCCGAGGGCCTGTCAGAAGGTGAGCGGGTGATCACTTCGCCGCTGGGCCAGCCCCGTGAGGGCATGGCGCTGCGTACCGCCCCCACCCCGGACGAGCGCCCGGCCGGCGCTGCACCGGCGGAGGCCCGCCGATGACGCGCCGCGGCCCCATCGCCTGGATGGTCCACCACGGGGTGGCCCCCAACCTGCTGATGCTGCTGCTGATTATCGGTGGACTGATGGCCTCCACCACCATCAAGAAGGAGGTCTTCCCCGACTTCGAGCTGGAGATCATCACCGTCGCCATCGGCTATCCCGGCGCCACCCCCGAGGAGGTGGAACGCAGCCTGCTGCTGCCTCTGGAGGCGGCGCTGGCGGGCGTGGACGGCATCGACGAGCTCACCGCCACCGCCAACGAGGGCGCCGGCCGGGTCTCCGTCAGCCTGGTGGACGGGGTGGAGGTGATGCGGGTCTATCAGGAGATCCAGCAGGCGGTGGGCGCCATCACCAGTCTGCCGGCCGCCGCCGACCCGCCACGCTTCGGCCTGGCGGGGCGATCGCGCAGCGTGATGAACCTGCAGTTGCACGGCTGGGTCGACGACCAGCTGCTCCACGACCTGGCCGAGGACGTGCGTGCCGAGCTTCAGGCCGCCTCGGGCATCTCCCGGGTGGAGCTCTCCGGCAACCGCGAGCGCGAGTTTCAGGTGCTGCTGGACGAGGAGGCGATGCAGCGCTACGGCCTTGACCATCGCCAGCTGGCCGGGCGCATCGGCGACGAGGCCCTGGACCTGGCCAGCGGGCGCCTCACCACCGGTGAGGGGGAGTGGCTGATCCGTTATCAGGGCCGCCGCGACGAGGCCCGCGAATTCGCCGAGCTGCCGATCCACGGCAGCCCCGACGGCGGCCAGTTGCGCCTGGGCGACATTGCTCGGGTCGAGCACGGTTTCGCCGAGACCGACCGCGAGATGCTCTACAACGGCGCGCCGAGCCTGACCCTCGATGTCTATCAGATCGGCGACCAGACGCCTATCGGCATCTCGGACGCCGTGCGCGCCCAGCTCGAACGCCTCCAGGCGGGACTACCGGAAGAGGTCAGCCTCTCGGTTTCCCGGGACAGCTCCGAGGTCTACCGAGACCGCCTCGATCTGTTACTCAAGAACGCCTTCCTGGGCCTGGCGCTGGTGCTGATATTGATGGGCTTGTTCCTGGAGGCGCGGCTGGCCTTCTGGGTCACTCTGGGCATCCCCACCGCCTTCCTCGGCGCGATGCTGTTTCTGCCCTGGTTCGGGGTGTCGCTGAACATGATGTCGATGTTCGCCTTCATCATCGCCCTGGGCATCGTGGTGGACGACGCCATCATGGTGGGCGAGAACATCCACAGCTACCGGGAGCAGGGCCACTCCGCACGGGAGGCGGCGGTGCGCGGCGCCCGAGAGATGGCGGTGCCGATCAGCTTCGCCATCCTCTCCAACATCGTCGCCTTCCTCCCCCTGCTCTTCCTGCCCGGCTTCCTGGGCATGATCTTCGCCGTGGTGCCGCTGGTGGTGATCACGGTGTTCCTGGCCTCCTGGCTGGAGGCGCTGTTCATCCTCCCCGCCCACCTGGCCCACCGCGATACAAGCCGCGAGGCGCCGGCCTGGCGCCGCCCGCTGGACCGCATCCGCCAGGGGCTCCAGGCGTGGCTGTCTCGCGTCACCCGGGAGCGCTTCGCCCCCTTCCTGGAGCGCTGCCTGGATCAGCGACTGCTCACCGTGAGCCTTGCCGTGGCGGTGCTGGCGGTAGCCCTGGCCTACGCCATGAGCGGGCGGCTGGGCTTCTCGCTGATGCCCCGAGTGGAGTCGGACCGGGTCCAGGCCACGGTGACCCTGCCGGTGGGCAGCCCCATGGCCGACGACCGCGCCATTCGCGACCGCCTGCTGGCCGCCGCCGAGGCGCTGGCCGAGCGCGACGCGGGCCCCGACTTCATCGCCAGCCGCGCCCGGATCGACGGCGACAGCCTGAGTGTCCAGCTCACCCTGGACCGCGGCAGCCTCGAGGCCTGGCCACCCTCCCGGGTGGCCCGGGAGTGGCGGGAGCTCGCCGGCGAGTTCAGCGGCGCTCAATCGGTACGCTTCGAATCCGACGTGGGAGGGCCCGGCGCCGGGGCGGGCCTGACCCTGCGCCTCTCGCATCCCGACAGCCGCGCCCTGGAGGGAGCATCCACCCGCCTGGCCGAGGCGCTGGATGAGTTCGAGGGAGTCACCGACATCGACAGCGGCCTGGCCGACGGCAAGCCCCAGCTGGAGATTCGCCTGTCGCCCGAGGGCCGCGCCCTGGGCCTCACCGGCGCCGACCTGGCCGGCCAGCTGCGCGCGCCCCTGCAGGGCATCACCGCCCTGGAGCAGTTCGTCGGGCGCCACGAGATCAGCGTCGAGGTGCGCCTGCCCAACGAGGCACGCCAGAGCCTGGCCGACCTCCATCGACTGCCGATCCGTACCCCGGAGGGGAGCCAGGTGCCGCTGGCCAGGGTCGCCGAGATCGAGCTCGGTCGCGCCGCCACCACCCTGCAGCGCATCGACGGTCGGCGCATCATCAACGTCACCGCCGATACCGCCCGGGACGCCGACATCAACCAGGTGATGGCCACTCTGGAGGCGGACGTGCTGCCCGCCCTGCGGGCCGGCTGGCCGGGGCTCGAGATCACCCCGGGCGGGCGCCAGCAGGAGGCCGCCGACAACGTCTCGGCGCTCTCCCGAGCGGCCTGGCTGACGCTGATCGCCCTCTACGCCCTGCTGGCGATTCCCTTCCGCAGCTATCTGCAGCCGCTGCTGGTACTGGCCGCCATTCCATTCGGCCTCATCGGCGCCGTGGCCGGCCACCTGATCATGGGCTTCGGCCTCTCGGTGGTCAGCCTGATGGGCATGCTGGCGCTCTCCGGGGTGGTGATCAACGACGCCCTGGTGCTGATCGACTATGCCAACCGTCGGCGCCGCGAGGGCATGGCTCCCCGGGAGGCGATCGTCGCCGCCGCCACCCGCCGCCTGCGCCCGATCATGATGACCACCCTGACCACCTTCCTGGGGCTGGCTCCGATGATCTTCGAGACCTCGCGCCAGGCGCGCTTCATCATCCCCATGGCGATCTCGCTGGGCTTCGGCATGCTCTTCGCCACCTTCATCCTGCTGCTGCTGGTCCCCTGCCTCTACCTGA
>PWIZ01000339.1 GCA_003560175.1 Halomonas sp.
CGTTGGCGGCGGCATCGATGTCCATGTCGAGGCGGAATTCGATGTTGATTCGCGAGCGGCCATCCTCGCTGGAGGAGGTGATCAGCTCGATGCCCTCGACCCCGGCGATGCGATCCTCCAGGGTCTGGGTGATGCGGGTCTCCACCACGCTGGCGGAGGCCCCAGGATAGCGGGTATCGATGCTGACCACCGGCGGGTCGATGGCGGGGTACTCCTGAAGCGCCAGGCGCTGCATGGCCAGCAGGCCGAAGGCGACGATCAGCAGGGCCAGCACGGTGGCCAGCACCGGACGCTGGACGGAAAGATCGGAGAGACGCATCAGCCACGCTCCCCGCGGTTCGCCTCGAGGATTTCGCGCACCGAGAGGCTATCGTCGACGATGCCGAGCAGGGCCACCTGATCCCCCTCCTGCACGCGCTGAACGCCATGGGCCACCAGCAACTCACCGGCCTCGAGTCCCTCCAGGATCTCTGCCTGGCCGGTGCGCCGCTCGCCCACCCTGACCTCGCGGCGCTCGAGGCGGTTGTCGTCCTCCTCGTCGATCACCAGCACGAACTGGCGATCACCGCTGGGGATCAGCGCGGCCTCCGGCACCACCACCGATTCCCGAGGACTACGCTGGACGATGACCTCCATCAGCATGCCCGGGCGCAGCCGGAGCTCGGGGTTGGCCAGCTCGGCGCGCACCGAGACACTGCGACTCACCGGGTCGATCCGGCTGCCGACGCTCTCCACATGACCCTCGAAGCGCTCGTCGGGGAAGGCCACGCTGCGCGCGGCCAGGGGCAGGCCGGGCTCGAGCAGGGCCAGGAAGACTTCCGGGACGCTGAAGTCGAGCTTCATCACGTCGGTCTTGTCCAGGGTCACCAGTTCGGTGCCCGGCGTCACCAGGCTGCCCACGCTGATATTGCGAAAGCCCACCACGCCGTCGAAGGGGGCACGCACCCGGTAGTTGCGCAGCCGCGCCTCGAGGCCCTGGATCTCCGCATCCACCTGGCGCAGCCGCGCCTGGGCATCTTCCACGTCGGCCCGGGGCGCCAGGTTGCGGCTCTGCAGCTGGGCCAGGCGCTCCACCGTGGCCCGACGCTCGTCGCGCTGGGCCTGGGCGGCGCGCAGCAGGGCCTGCTGCTCGTCGTCCTGCAGCCGCACCAGCAGCTGGCCGGCCTCCACCACCTGACCGTCGCTGAAGTTGACCTCGGCAACGGTGTCGGTGACGGTGGTGGAGAGGGTGACGCTCTCATCGGCGCGTAGGGTACCCAGCGCCTCCAGGGGATCGGACCAGGCCTCCAGACTGACCCGGGCGCCGATCACCGGCGTCGCTTGTTGAGCGGCGGCAGTGGTCGAGGCGACATGCAGGGCGATGGTCAACGCCAATAGGGCGGACAGCGCTCGGGGGGACAAACGGCGGATGAACGACGATGAGACGGTCATGGGAGCTCTTGGTTGAATGGCCAGAAGTGGATGGCACAGCATCGGCGGGCACCCTGCTTGGGGCCGGGACCTTAACAGGCTAGCCATCATACCCGTCGACACTGTGACAACAATTCACAATCGGGTGGCACGGCTGTATTAGTGTACAAGGATTGTACGTTGGTTCCATCGCTGTGCACCCCAGAGCCTTCTCTATCAGGCCGACAACGAGGCGCACATCAACAGGATGTCGCTGGCCTGCTAGAATGCGCCTCTTTGAGTAAGCGGCCGGGAGTGACCATGACCTATGATGCGGTGATCATCGGGGCGGGTGCCGCCGGCCTGATGTGCGCGCTGACGGCGGGCTATGCGGGGCAGCGGGTGCTGGTGATCGACCACGCCAAGCTGGCCGGTCGCAAGATCCTGATGTCCGGCGGAGGGCGCTGCAACTTCACCCACCTGGACTCCTCGCCGGCCAATTTCTTCTCCGCCAACCCGCACTTCTGCATCTCGGCGCTGAAGCGCTACCGCCCCGAGCACTTCGTCGAGCTGGTGGAGCGCCACGGCGTGGAGTACGTGGAGAAGACCCCGGGCCAGCTCTTCTGTGCGGACTCCGCCAAGGAGATCGTGCGGGTGCTGCTCACCGAGTGCGAGTGGGCAGGAGTTGAGCTGCGCCTCAAGACCGCCGTGGAGGGCGTCGAGCGCCACGGCGAGGGCATGCGGCTGGTCACCTCGTCCGGCACCATCGACTGCGGGGCTCTGGTGGTGGCCACCGGCGGGCTCTCCATTCCCAGCATGGGCGCCACCGGCTTTGGTTACGATATCGCCCGCCAGTTCGGGCTCTCCGTGACCGAGACCCGCCCGGCGCTGGTGCCCTTCACCCTGACCTCCCGCTGGAAGGCGCGGGCCGAGGCCCTGGCCGGGGTGGCCTGCGAGGTGTCCGTGCGTGCGCTGCGCGCGGGCGAGCCCCGCGGCCACTACCGCGAACCCCTGCTCTTCACCCACCGCGGCCTCTCGGGGCCGGCAATGCTGCAGATATCGAGCTTCTGGGAGCCCGGCGACGAACTGGCCATCAATCTGCTGCCGGGCGTGGATGCCTTCGAGGCGCTGCTCGCCGCTCGCCGGGAGACCCCCAGACGCCAGCTCTCCAGCTGGTTGGCCGAGCAGCTGCCCAGGCGCCTGGCCCAGGGGCTGGTTGAATGGCACGGTGGCGACGGCGTGCTGGCCGAGCGTGGCAACGTCGAGCTGGCCGCCTGGGCGGCTCATCTCGGTGACTGGCGAATCAAGCCGGCGGGCACCGAGGGCTGGCGTACCGCCGAGGTGACCCTGGGCGGCATCGACACTCGGGCGGTGTCGTCGAAGACCTTCGCGGTGGAGGGGTTGCCCCAGCTGCGCTTCATCGGCGAGGTGCTCGATGTGACCGGCGAGCTGGGCGGGCACAACTTCCAGTGGGCCTGGGCCAGCGGGGTGGCCTGCGGGAGCGAGCTGTAGCCGTGTCAACCGGTGGCATGGCGCGGCTGCACCATTCCAAAAGGGCTATGCTCCCTGCAGAGCCGTGCTTTGCCGAGAAGCGTCCCTTGATGGAGGTGTCCCATGTCGATAATCGCCGTTCACCACGACCCCGGAGCCGATGAGACGTCGCTGCGCCACCGCGTCGTTGACGAGGCCCTGCACCAGGCTGAAACTCACGGTTGGGAGGCAGTGCGTCTCAGTGACGTCGCCGCTCACCTGGAGGTGTCGATGGCCGCGGTGCTGGCCGAGTTCCGCGACCTCGACGCGGTGGCCAACGGCTGGTTTCAGCGTGGCTTGGAAGCGATGCTGGCCGACAAGCCCGACGGCTTCCATCACTGGCCCGAGGCGCAGCGCCTCGCACACTGCCTGCTGGCCTGGTTCGATGCCCTGGCCGCCCACCGCCGTGTCACGGTGACGATGCTGCGAACCAAGGCCCATCTGCCGCACCTGCACACCTGGGTGCCGATGGTCTTCGATCTGTCGCGCACCGTGCAGTGGTGGCGGGAGTCGGCCCGCCTGCCGGCGCCCTATGGTACCCGGCGTGCCCAGATCGAAGAGATTTCACTGACCGGGCTCTTTCTGGTCACCCTGGCTGTATGGTCCGGCGACGGAAGCGAAGGCCAGGCGCGGACCCGGCGTTTCCTCGAGAAGCGCCTGGCCCAGGGGGCTCGCTGCTTGCGGTGGGTGCCCGGTGGCCACGTGGAAGATAGGGCTCACGAGCCGGCGCTTCAGATATAGCGTCCGCCGCTGGCGATGGCCACGGTGAGCAGGCCGAGAATCAGGTTCAAGCCGATCATCCGGCGTATCTGACCGAGCTGGCGTCCGCCTTCGGGCCAGTCGGCGGCATCCACGGCGCGGCACAGCCGGCGATAGGGGGCAAACCAGACGTGCAGGTAGATCGCCACCATTGCCAAGCCCAGCAGCAGCATCAGGTGGATGTGCCAGCGTGCTCCGGCCATGCCGCCGAACACTGCGAAGAGCATCCACAGCCCGGTGATCAGCAGCACCGCCACGGACGCCCACACCCAGGGGAAGAAGCGGGCGAAGACGCCGCGCCACAGCGCCAGGCGGGCCGGCGGCTCCAGCAGCCCGGCAGCCACCGGGCGCAGCACCATCCAGGCGAAGAACATGCCGCCCACCCAGAGGACGGAAGCGAGCACGTGCAGGGTAATGGCGAGGGACATGGGCGTTTCCTTGCGTCATCCGCGGCTGCCGGATGCTGCGCTGGGGTAGGAGATCAGCGCAGTATGCGCCGGGCGCGTCTCAGCAGCAGGCCGCCTGCCGCCAGTCGCTTGACGACTCGCAGCAGGGAGTTCGGGTGGCGGGCGCTCTTCAGCAGTAGAACCCCGCCCAGGGCGTAGAGCGGAGCCTTGAAGCGCATCAGTGTTTGCCACCCCTCGTCGATGGGACGGCTTGCTTCGCGGTAGCGGCTCGCCTCCACCAGGATATCGATGCGCTGCTGCTCGATCCTGGCCTCCAGCTGGGCCTTGCGTTCGGTACGGGAGGGCTCCGGCGCTTCGCGGCGTACCGGCGGCCGAGACATGGGATCAGCGCTCATGGCGCCCCTCCCGGCGGTCGCGCTCCACCAGTTCACGGTCGGTGGCCAGGTGCTTGAGGGTGCTGGCCAGCAGGGTGCGCCGCTTGGCCAGCTGTAGCGCCCTCAGCCCAAGGAGCAGGCCGCCGCCCAGCAGAATACC
>PWIZ01000170.1 GCA_003560175.1 Halomonas sp.
CGACTGGCCGTGGCGCTTGTAGCGGTGGGACATGATGCGAAGGCCGGTGTTGTAGCAAAAACGCACCGCGCCGAACTGGCGGGCCAGAAGCGCCGCCTGCTCGGTCGTGGGGTAGATGCGTATCTTGGTGGCCTTCAGCATGGGAAGTCATTGTCGCATGGATGTATGTACAGTCTATGCTGCCAGGCCCAATACCGCCAACCCAGCAGTGCTATCGCACTGCCCGCTTGTATCCCCGCCCGAGTGGGCGAGGGTTTACGCGGATTTTTGCTAATATTTTTGTATTATTACGTAAGCTAACGTACAGCCTATTGTCCGGTGATGCGAAGACTCGAGCCACCGATGAGTCAACGTTGGTCAGATAGCACTTTGCTAACGGTATAAATGCATCCGGGCAAAAAAACGGCCACGCCTAAGGTGGCCGCTTACCAATACTGTGGACCAACGGCCGTCAGCCGCGATGGTAGCCCGGCGTCACGAAGGGGGTCTTGCTCACCACCATCGGCAGGCGCTTGCCGCGCACCTCGGCGAACACCTGGGTGCCGATCTCGGCCTGGGCGACTGGCACATAGCCCAAGGCCACCGGCTTGCCCACGGTGGGGCCGAAGCCGCCGGAAGTGACGATGCCGATGCGGTTACCGTCGACATCGAACAGCTCGGCCCCCTCGCGCACGGGAGCACGCCCTTCGCCGAGCAGGCCGACCCGCTTGCGCCGGTGGTCCTTGACCTCCACCTGATGAAGGATCAGGTCTGCCCCGGGGAAGCCGCCGGGGCGCTCCCCGCCACGGCGGCGGGGCTTGCCGATGGCCCAGATCAGGCCCGCCTCCACCGGCGTGGTCTCGGTATCGATATCATGGCCATAGAGACAGAGCCCCGCCTCCAGGCGCAGCGAGTCGCGCGCGCCCAGGCCGATCGGCTCCACCTCGGACTCCTCGAGCAGGCGACGGGCCAGGGCCTCGGCCTGCTCGGCGGCCACCGAGATCTCGAAACCGTCTTCACCGGTGTAACCGCTCCGGCTGATCCAGACATCGATCCCTTCGAGGGTAAAGTGTCCGTGCTGCATAAAGACCATCTCGCAGGCCGCCGGGCAGAGCCGTGCCATGACGTCGACGGCCCTGGGGCCCTGAAGAGCCAGCAGGCCACGGTCGAGCACCTCGATCTCATGCCCCTTCGAGAGGCCGAAACGCAGATGGGCGACATCCTGCTCCTTGCAGGCGGCATTGACCACCAGGTAGAGATGATCGCCGGCGTTCACCACCATCAAGTCATCGAGAATGCCCCCTCCTTCGCTGGTGAACAACGCATAGCGCTGCCAGCCCTCCTCGATCCCCACGATATCCGCCGCCACCAGGGTCTCCAGCGCCTCGGCGGGTGAGGGTCCACGCAGGAGCAGCTGGCCCATATGGGACACGTCGAACAGACCGCAGGCGCTGCGGGTGTGCTCATGCTCCTTCTTGACCCCCAGCGGATACTGCACCGGCATGTCATAGCCGGCAAAGGGCACCAACTTTGCCCCCAGTTCCCGATGCAGCGCATGCAGTGGGGTTTGCTTGAGTTCGCTCATTGCCTCTCCCTCATGGATAGGTCGCGGAATGAAAACGGGAGGTACCATGGGCACCTCCCGCGGTCATCGGGCCGGTCTCAGCCCTTGTTGTGGTCGAGATCCTCACCCGGCAGGATCTCCTTGCCGTCGAAGTAATCCTTGGTCAGCCTAAACACCACCGGCGACAGCAGCGCCAGTGCGATCAGGTTGGGAATCGCCATCAAGGCGTTGAAGGTGTCGGCCATCAACCAGATGAACCCCAAGTTGGCCATGGCACCCAGCGGAATGGCCAGCACGAACAGCACCCGATAGAGCATGATTGACCGGGTGCCGAACAGGAACTGGAAGCACTTCTCACCATAGAAGGACCAGCCCAGAATGGTGGTGAAGGCAAAGACCGCCAGCGCCACCGAGACGATCTGGTTGCCGAAGCCTGGCAGGGCCGCATCGAAGGAGAGCGCGGTGAGCGAGGCACCGGCCTCACCCTCAATCCACACCGTGGAGGTCAGGATCACCAGAGCGGTGATGGTGCAGACGATGATGGTATCGATGAAGGTGCCGAGCATGGCGATCATGCCCTGACGCACCGGATTCTTCGTCCTGGCCGCGGCGTGGGCGATGGGCGCGCTGCCCAGACCCGCTTCGTTGGAGAAGATACCGCGGGCCACGCCGAAGCGAATGGCCGCCATTACCGCCGCCCCGGCGAAACCGCCGGCCGCCGCGATCGGGTTGAAGGCGTAGTAGAAGATCAACCTGAAGGCCTCGCCCACCTGGCCGGCATTGATGATAAACACCAGAATACCGGCGAGCACATAGAGGATGCCCATGATCGGTACGAGCTTGCCGGCCACCTTGGCGATACGCTTGATACCGCCGAGAATGACCGCGCCGGCCAACACCATGATCACCACGCCGGTGAGCCCATGGGGGATACCGAAGGTGGAATCCAGAGCGTCCGCCACCGAGTTGGACTGTACGGTGTTGCCGATGCCGAAGGCCGCCACCGCGCCGAAGAAGGCAAAGGCACCGCCTAGCCACAGCCACTTCTTGCCCAGACCATTCTTGATGTAGAACATCGGGCCGCCCACGTGAAAGCCCGTGCTGTCGGTCTCGCGATAGCGTACCGCCAGTACCGCCTCGGCAAACTTGGTGGCCATGCCCACCAGCGCCGTGATCCACATCCAGAACACCGCGCCCGGTCCCCCCAAGGCGATGGCAGTCGCCACGCCGGCGATATTACCGGTGCCGATGGTGGCGGATAAGGCCGTCATCAGGGCATTGAAAGGCGAAATTTCCCCATCTTCATCCTTTTTCTTCTCTCCAGGCACCGGCTTGGCATCCCGCCCCTGCCACATCAGCCTGAAGCCCATGCCGAGCTTGCGGATCGGCATCAGCTTGAGACCGATCTGCAGGTAGAGGCCCACCCCCAACAACAGGATAAGCATCAGCGGCCCCCACACCACGCCGTTGATGGCGCCAAAAATACTGGTCAAGATATCCACGTGAATCTCCCTTGACGATTGTTGTTTTGATTCGCCACTCGCAGCCCATGATGCCAGGCGATCATCCCGCCTTTGCGGTCATCATGCACAGGATCGACAAAATGAACCGCATTAACATAGCGGATTTTGCGGACTCTTCACCACCCCCACGAGTGCCAAAGCGTCAACTTTTACTCATTCACTGAAAACACGTTTCTCATAAGAAACACTGACCGTGACTCGGCGGTATCGGTAGACACCCGCAGGATAGTCCGGCTCGCCACCATCGTCGTCCTTTCCACGATGCAATTGGCAGCCAGGCATGCCCCATGGCCGGTGCTTTGCGCGATCCTTGGAGATTTCCCCTTGGCAGCGTCTGACGGCTGGACGGATCGCCATCGTCGAGCCACCCTTGAGGGCGTGTGCCCCCCCCGAGAGGTCCCGGGGGCTCGCCAAACGCCGCGGATGGCGTTAGCATTTGCGAATCCTGAAAACCTTTTTCGTATAGGAAATTCCCATGAGCTCAATTCCTGCCAACCTTCGCTACGCCGACAGTCATGAATGGGTGCTCGACAATGGCGACGGCACCGTGACCGTCGGCATCAGCGACCACGCCCAGGAAGCGCTGGGCGACGTGGTGTTCGTGGAGCTGCCCGAAGTGGGCCGTACCCTGGTCCGCAAGGAGGAGTTCGGGGTGATCGAGTCGGTCAAGGCCGCCTCCGACCTCTATGCTCCGGTAGCCGGCGAGATCATCGCCGTCAACGAAACCCTGGAGGATGCCCCTGAAACCGTCAACGAGGCACCCTACGAAGGTGGCTGGATCATGAAGGTGCGCCTGGACGATAGCACCCAGCTCGACGAACTGCTCGATGCCGACGGTTACGCCGCCGTGGCCCAATCTGACGACTGAGCCCGACGACTGATTTCGCCGCGATGCCTCTAACTGCCCCGGCCATCCGGCCGGGGTATCGATTTCATCGCCCCGGGTCGTCCCCATGACGGCCCTGACTCACGCTACGGTGCCCCCATGCCGATCGACACTCGCCGCCTGGCCGACCTGGCCGCCCACGATGACTTCCTGCAACGCCACAACGGTCCCCGCGAGGAGGATGTGGCGGTCATGCTGGCCACCCTCGGGGTGGAGAGCCTCTCGGCGCTGATCGAGCGCACCGTACCGGCGGACATCCGCCTGGGTCGCGAGCTCAACCTGGACCCGCCGCGCAGCGAGGCGGAGGCCCTCGACTACCTCAAGCGTCTGGCGCGTCAGAACCGGGTCTTCAAGAGCTACATTGGCCAGGGCTATCACGGCACCCACCTGCCGCCGGTGATCCAGCGCAATGTGCTGGAGAACCCGGGCTGGTACACCGCCTATACCCCCTACCAGCCGGAGATCTCCCAGGGGCGCCTGGAAGGACTGCTCAACTTCCAGCAGATGGTAATGGACCTGACCGGCATGGAGCTGGCCAACGCTTCGCTGCTGGACGAAGCCACCGCCGCCGCCGAGGCCATGGCGCTGTGTCATCGGGCCAACAAGAAGGCCAAGAGCGAGGTGTTCTTCGTCGCCGATGACGTGCTGCCCCA
>PWIZ01000059.1 GCA_003560175.1 Halomonas sp.
AAAGCGAGGCGCGCGGGGCCCGTCGCGAGGATCTGCTGATGCACTGCCCGCGTGAGACGGTACTGCGTCAGGTGCTGCGCGGTCGCACCCGCACTGCACTGCCGACACTGGTGACCGACGCGGAGGACCGCGTCACGGGCCTGATCGACGAGCTACAGTTGATCCGAGGCATCCTCGAAAAGCGCGGAGCAAGCACCGATAGTGAGCCGCAGCCGGCCGGAGAGGAGGCACCATCATGAGCGAGGTTCTCGAGCTGCTGCGCCAACTGATCACCGACCCCTTCGGGCTGCTGGAGGCCCTGCCGGTGCGCCAGTGGATCACCGATGCGGTCAACTGGGTGATCGGCAACTTCCGCGACTTCTTTCGCAGCTATCTCAGTCCACCGGTGCGCGGCGTCATGGAGCTGATCCAGGCAGCGCTGGAAGCCATCCCGCCGGGGCTGTTCCTGGTTGGCATCTTCCTGATCGGCTGGCGAGCGGCTTCCTGGCGGGTCGGGTTGTTCAGTCTCATCGCCCTGGCCCTGGTGGGCTTCATGGGCGTCTGGAGTGCTCTGGTGGTGACCCTCTCACTGGTGATCACGGCGGTACTGTTCTGCATGCTGATCGGTCTGCCGCTGGGCATTCTGTGTTCGCGCAGCGATCTCTTCGCCAAGTCCATGCGGCCGATCCTCGACATCATGCAGACCACTCCGCCCTTCGTCTATCTGGTCCCCGCCGTGATGCTGTTCGGCATCGGTAATGTGCCGGGGCTGATCGCCACCATCATCTTCGCCATGCCGCCGATGATCCGCCTGACCAACCTGGGTATACGCCAGGTATCGACGGAGTACATCGAAGCGGCCGAGGCCTTCGGCTCCACACCACGCCAGATCCTCTGGAAGGTGCAAATCCCTCTGGCCCTGCCGACCGTGATGGCGGGACTCAACCAGACCATCATGCTGGCACTCTCGATGGTGGTGATCGCCGCCATCATTGGCGCCGGTGGTCTTGGCCTGGAAGTCTACGCCGGGCTCGAGCGGCTTAACATCGGCCAGGCCTTCGTCGGCGGCATCGGTATCGTGCTGCTGGCCATGGTGCTGGACCGAATCACCCAGGGACTGGGCGATAAAGCGCCCGGCAAAGGAAGATAGTCCCGATCGCACAATGTGAACAGGAGGCATGTCATGAGTAACACAATAACCGCTCGGCATCCGCTGAAGCACACTGCTATGGCCCTGTCGTCGGCCTGCTTGCTTGGCCTGGGCAGCCAGGTCGCAGCCGACCCCGAGCGGCCTGGAGAGGGTGTCACGGTGCAGCCCGCCGTGGCCAGCTGGACTGCGGCAGTTCCGGTGAGCTGGGCCTTTATCGAACTGCTTGAGGAACTCGGCTACGAGGTCCGGCCCCCCATCTCGCTATCAAACCCAGTGGCTTACCTGGCCATCGCCGAGGGCGACGCCGACTACTGGCCCAACGGCTGGTTCCCGCTGCACGACCCCCAGCTGCCGGATAACTTCGACGAGGTTGCCACCCTCTTCGCCCCGCACTGCACCGCCTGCGGCATTCAGGGCTACCTGGTGGATATTCCTTCCATCGAGGAGTATGGCATTACCGGCATCGATGATTTTACCCGCGACGAGGTGAAAGCCGCCTTCGATGCCACCGGCGACGGCAAGGCCGATCTGTTCGGCTGCCCGCCGGGCTGGGGTTGCCACGAGGGCATCAATGCCATGCTCGACAAGTTCGAGCTGCACGACCACCTCAACCACGTGGATGCCGGCTATGCCGCCAACTTCGCCGAAGCCCTGTCGCGCATCCAGGCCGGTGAACCGGCGCTCTATTATACCTGGGGGCCCAGCGCCTGGCTGCTGACGCTGGCGCCGGGCGAGGACGTGATGTGGATCAACGCCCCGGGTATTGTCGAGCACGAGGCCGAGCGAGTCGAAGGCGTAGCAGGCTCGGTGAGTGATCCCATCGAGATGGGCTTCGTCGCCGCTGATATCCAGGTGGCGGCCAACAATGCCTTCCTCGAGGAAAACCCCGCCGCCGCCGAGCTGTTCCGCCAGGTGCGTCTGCCGCTGGAGTGGATCAGCAAGGTGGACGGCGAAATGGACGAGCAGAACCTCACCGATGCTCAGGTCCGGCCGCTGGTCGCCGAGTGGATCGCCGACAACCGCGATATCGTCGACGAGTGGCTGGAAGCCGCCCGCGCCGTGGACTGATCCAACGAGCAGGCGGCCCGAAGGCCGCCTGCGAAGCGTAGCACTACCAGTCGAAGGAGATCAGTCGACGGCGTGGCCGTGTGCTTCGAGCCAGTCGCGCAGGAAGGCGATCTCCTCCTCCTGGGCGGCAATGACCTCCTCTGCCAACTCGCGGATCTCCTCGTTCTCACCGTGCTCGAGCACGATGTTGGCCATGTCGATGGCCCCCTGATGGTGGGGGATCATGCCCCGCGCAAAATCCACGTCAGCATCGCCAGTGAAGCCGACCATCATGCCTTCGTGCATCCGCTCATTGGCCTCGCGGTAGGCCTGAACCGCCGGGTTGTCGGCGTGGTGATCGGCCTGTTCTTCGCCGTGGTGAGCCTGACCATGGTCGCCATGTGCTTGCTCGTCGGCATGACTGCCGGCGGCGGCCGGCTGGGCCAGCAACATGGCTCCGGCCAGGGCACCGGCAGCCAGTGCCGCTGCCCACCAGCCGAGTCCGGACTGGGGCCGGGGGGCAGGGATGGCGCGAATCTCGTCCTGGGGGTTCGGCTTGTGTGTCGGTCGATGGGTCATCATGGTGCTCCTTGCGGATGGGCACATCTTGAGGTCTTCAGCCTGGCGCCTTTGGGCGGCACAAGGGTCAAGAAAAATGCTTGCGAGCGTTGGAACGTCAATGACGTCGAGAGTTCCAGACCGAAGGGAGCCACTCCTGCCGATGCGCCTGCCGGGTGACACCCGCCCGGCCTGTCGCGATCGCCACTCGCTGATCTGACAGGGAGGGCTTGGCGACGTAGACCTGCGCCTACCCGGCGCGGTCCCGGCAGGCATAGCCCAAGACGCGGTAACCGAGTACCCTCGTAGCTCCCTTGCCTCAGCTCTGCCGCATTCTTCCGCGAGCTACCTTCTGCCCCGAGCCACGGAACGCCCCCATGGACTGGAACCCCGCCGTCATCTGGCTGATCATCGCCCTGCTGCTGGGCCTTGCCGAGCTCACCACCGGTGGTCTGGTGCTCATGGCACTCGCCGCCGCCGCCACCCTGACCGCGGCTCTGGCTGGCCTGGGACTGTCACTTCCCTGGCAGCTCATTGGCATGGGCGTCTTCTCCGGCGTGCTGGTGCCGCTGGCGATATGGGTGATCCGCCCGTGGTTTTCGCCCCGCGGGGTGGCCTATGGCACCACCGGTACCGGGGTTGAGAGAGGCCACACCTACACGACCCTCAAGCGCGATTTCGACGGTGCCACCGGCATCAAGGTCAACGGGGACTTCTATCGCCTGCGGGTCGCCGACTCGGATGAAAGGCGCGGCGCGACCGAACTGCCGGCGGGCACCACCGTCATCTTTCAGACCTTCGATGGCACCACCGCCATCGTTCGCCTTGCACACCCGGCGCCGAATTCTCGCGCCAACCACCACCCGGAGTAATTCCGCATGGATCTTCCCGTCAGCCCGGGGCTAATCATCGCCCTGATCATCGTTGTCACCGGTATCCTGATCATCGCCAAGGGGCTGGTGGTCGTCCGCCAGTCGGAGGTGATGGTGATCGAGCGCCTGGGGTCGTTCAATCGACTGCTGGAGAGCGGCATCAACATTATCGTCCCTTTCATCGACCAGCCCCGCGCCATTGCCATGATTCGCTATCGCAAGATGGGCGAGGAGTACCACGCCATCACCAGCCATGAGACGCGGATCGATCGTCGCGAGACGGTCATGGACTTCCCCGGCCAGCCGGTGGTGACCACCGACAACGTCACCGTGAACATCAACGGTGCGCTCTACTACCAGATCATCGACCCGAAGCGCGCCGTCTATGAAGTCGAGAACATGAGCCAGGCGGTGGAAGTACTGGCCAAGACCACCCTGCGCTCGGTGGTCGGCAAGATGGAACTCGACAAGCTGTTCGAGTCCCGGGCCGAGGTCAACAACGAGATCCAGTCCGCCATGGAAGAGGCCGCCTCCAAGTGGGGGGTCAAGATCTCGCGGGTGGAGGTCCAGGACATCGCCATGCCCGAGGAAGTGGAGTCCGCCATGCGCCTGCAGATGGCCGCCGAGCGCAAGCGTCGCGCCACGGTCACCGAGGCCGAGGGCGAGAAGTCCGCTGCCATCGCCATGGCCCAGGGCCAGCGCGAATCGTCGATCCTCAACGCCCAGGGCGACAAGGAGTCGGCCATCCTGCGTGCCCAGGGCGAGCAGGAATCGATCAAGCTGGTGCTCAACGCCATCGGCGACAGCGAAGAGAACAAGCGCACCGTGGTGGGCTACCTGCTCGGCCAGAGCTACATCAAGGTGCTGCCGACCATGGCCAAGGACGGCGAGCGGGTCTTCGTGCCCTACGAGTCCTCCGCCCTGCTCGGCTCCATGGGCATGTTCCGCGAGATGGCCGGCTCACCGGAAGACGCCGTGGCCAGCCACCTGAAGACCA
>PWIZ01000261.1 GCA_003560175.1 Halomonas sp.
CCGGTGTCCACGCCGGCGGGAATCTTCACCGACAGCGTACGGGTCTCACGCACGCGGCCTTCGCCGTTGCACTTGTGGCAGGGCACCTTGATGTGTACGCCGCTGCCGTGGCAGGTCGGGCAGGTCTGCTGAACGGCAAAGAAGCCCTGCTGCATACGCACCTGGCCATGGCCATGACAGGTCGGGCAGGTCTCCTTGCTGGACCCCGGCTCGGCGCCCTCGCCGTCACAGCGCTCGCACTCCACGTGGCGTGGCACGCGAATATCCACGCTGGTGCCGGCCACGGCGCTCTCGAGATCGAGCTCGAGGTTGTAGCGCAGGTCGCTGCCGCGGGCCGGGGCATTGGGATGGCGACGCCCGCCACCGGCACCGCCGAAGATATCGCCGAAGACATCGCCGAAGATATCGCTGAAGCCGCCGGCTCCCGCCCCGCCGAAGCCGCCACCGCCGCCGAAGCCACCGGCCTGGCCGTCCACACCAGCATGGCCGAACTGGTCATAGGCCGCGCGCTTCTCGCTATCGGAGAGCACCTCGTAGGCCTCTGAAACCTCGCGAAACTTCTCCGCCGAGGTCTCGTCGTCCGGGTTACGGTCGGGGTGAAATTTCTGGGCCAGGCGTCGATAGGCCTTCTTGATCTCTTTGGTATCGGCACCGCGCTCTAGGCCCAGCACCTCATAATAGTCACGTTTGGACATAAATCGGTCCGCCTCCGTCGCGGTACCGCGGAAACACCAACGCGGGAGTCGAGCCCCCGCGCTGGCGTCATCCGTGGTTCAGATGCGTGGTTTACTGCTTCTTCTGGTCGTCGTTGACTTCTTCGTACTCGGCGTCGACCACGTCATCTTCCTGCTTGGCGCCGGCCTCCTGGCCTTCACCACCGCCCTGCTGGGCCGCTTCGGCCTGGGCGGCATACATCTTCTGAGCCAGGTTGCCGGAGACTTCGGTCAGCTTGTCGAGCTTGGCCTGGATGTCGTCCTTGTCATCGCCCTTGATGGCTTCCTCGAGCTCCTTGGCGGCGCTCTCGATGGCCTCCTTCTCTTCCTCGCTAGCGTGCTCGCCGGCTTCCTGCACGGTCTTGCGGGCGGCGTGGACCATGCCATCGGCCTGGTTGCGCAGCTGCACCAGCTCCTCGAACTTCTTGTCCTCGTCGGCATGGGCCTCGGCGTCGCGGACCATCTGCTCGATCTCGTCGTCCGACAGGCCGCTGGAGGCCTTGATGACGATGGACTGCTCCTTGCCGGTGGCCTTGTCCTTGGCGGACACGTTCAGAATACCGTTGGCGTCCAAGTCGAAGGCGACCTCGACCTGCGGCACGCCGCGCGGCGCCGGCGGAATGTCGGCCAGATCGAAGCGGCCCAGCGACTTGTTACCGCCCGCCTGCTTGCGCTCGCCCTGCAGCACGTGGATGGTCACGGCGGTCTGGTTGTCATCCGCGGTGGAGAAGGTCTGGGTCTTCTTGGTCGGGATGGTGGTGTTCTTCTCGATCAGCGGGGTCATCACGCCGCCCAGCGTCTCGATGCCCAGGGTCAGCGGGGTGACGTCGAGGAGCAGCACGTCCTTGACGTCGCCGCCCAGCACGCCGCCCTGGATCGCAGCACCCACGGCCACGGCCTCGTCCGGGTTGACGTCCTTGCGGGCTTCCTTGCCGAAGAAGTCGGCGACGGACTTCTGCACCATCGGCATGCGGGTCTGGCCGCCGACCAGGATGACGTCGTCGATCTCGGACGCGGACAGGCCGGCATCCTTGAGTGCGGTCTTGCAGGGCGCCAGGGAGCGCTGCACCAGCTCTTCCACCAGCGACTCCAGCTTGGCCCGGGTCACCTTCACATTGAGGTGCTTGGGACCGGTGTTGTCGGCGGTGATGTAGGGCAGATTGACGTCGGTCTGCTGGGCGCTGGAGAGCTCGATCTTGGCCTTCTCGGCGGCTTCCTTGAGGCGCTGCATGGCCAGGTTGTCGCCGGAGAGATCGATGCCGCTGTCGGACTTGAACTGATCGACCAGGTAGTTGATCAGGTACATGTCGAAGTCTTCGCCACCCAGGAAGGTGTCGCCGTTGGTGGCCAGCACCTCGAACTGAGTCTCACCGTCGACGTCGGCCACCTCGATGATGGAGATGTCGAAGGTACCGCCACCCAGGTCATAGACCGCGATGGTCTTGTCGCCGCGAGCCTTGTCCATGCCGTAGGCCAGCGCCGCCGCGGTGGGCTCGTTGATGATGCGCTTGACCTCGAGGCCGGCAATTCGCCCGGCATCCTTGGTGGCCTGGCGCTGGCTGTCGTTGAAGTAGGCCGGCACGGTGATGACCGCCTCGGTGACTGCTTCACCCAGGTAGTCTTCCGCGGTCTTCTTCATCTTCTTCAGCACTTCGGCGCTGACCTGCGGCGGCGCCAGCTTCTTGCCATTGACCTCGACCCAGGCGTCGCCGTTGTCGGCCTCGGTGATGCCGTAGGGCACCATCTTGATGTCCTTCTGGACGACGTCGTCCTTGAAGCGACGACCGATCAGGCGCTTGATGGCATAAAGGGTGTTGGTCGGGTTGGTGACCGCCTGGCGCTTGGCCGACTGGCCAACCAGAATCTCGCCATCTTCGGTGTAGGCGATGATGGAGGGCGTGGTGCGGGTGCCCTCGGCGTTCTCGATCACCTTGGCGCTGTCGCCGTCGAGTACGGCCACGCAGGAGTTGGTGGTCCCCAGGTCAATACCAATAATGCGTCCCATAGGAAATCCTCGTAGAGTCGTTGATGTGTATCCAGAGTCGTGTTCTGCGGCCTTAGCCGCGGAGTTGACTTCTATCTGGGGGCCGCGGGTGGCTTTTCAAGACCCGCGACCGGGATTTGTCATGTCTCAGCCGGCGGCTTGGCTGACGATCACCATGGCGGGGCGGACCAGGCGACCGTTGAGCAGGTAGCCCTTCTGCATCACTTCCATGACGGTATTGGGATCCAGCTCCGGGTTGGGCACCATGGCCATGGCCTCGTGGTACTGGGGGTCGAAGGGTTCCCCCGAGGGCTCTACGGCCTCGACGCCGAACTTGGCCAGCACGTCATGCTGCATCTTGAGCGTCATGGAGACCCCCTCGCGATGGGCCTCGGTGGCCTCATCCGCCATCGCTTCCAGCGCCTTCTCCAGGCTGTCGACCACCGGCAGCAGCTCCTTGACGAACTTCTCCAGCGCGAACTTGCGGGCCTTCTCGGCCTCCTGCTCAGCGCGGCGGCGCACATTCTGAGCCTCGGCGGCGGCGCGCAGCGCCTGGTCCTTGGCCTCGGCGACGCTCGCCTCCAGTTCCTCGACGCGGGCAGCCAGCATCTCGGCCTCGGGATTGTCGCTCTCTACCTCAGCCTCACCCGGCACTGCTTGCTCGGCCGCCTCGACGGCATCCTCCAGCTCGCCTTCCACGGGCTGCGGCTCGGCCTCCTGCTCACGACGGGCAAGTTCCTCGTCCAGCGGGGTCTGGGGATCTTTGGCCATGGGTCTCTCCTGACAGGGAGGCGGCGACCACAGGTCGCCGGCTCGATAGTGAATAACGGAATGATCGATTCTGCGGGGTATATGGGGCCGAGGCTCAGGAACTCAAGGCGGGCAAGCCGGCGTGCATTGTTGGCCAACCTGAACTACTGTATAAACGCACACATGTTGTATGGATGACCAGTAGTCCTGACCCCAGGGCCGCAGACTTCCCGGGAGGCATCATGCTGACAGAGCTCGCCATTCGCGACTTCGCCATCGTCGACCATCTGGAGCTGGAGCTTGCCGCCGGCATGACCGCCATCACCGGCGAAACCGGCGCCGGCAAGTCGATTCTGCTGGGGGCCCTGGGGCTCTGCCTTGGCGAGCGCGCCGATGCCGGCAGCGTACGCCACGGCGCCGAGCGCACCGACCTCTCCGCACGCTTCGATATCGCCGCGCTGCCCGAGGCGCGCGCCTGGCTCGAGGCCCGGGAACTGCCCGAGGATGACTGCCTGCTGCGCCGGGTGGTCAGCGCCAACGGCCGCTCCAAGGCGTGGATCAACGGCCAGCCGGCCACGGTGGCCGACCTCAAGGCGCTGGGCGAACGGCTGATCGAGATCCACGGCCAGCACGCCCACCAGGCGCTGCTGCGCGAGGAGACCCACCTGCGTCTGCTTGACGACTTCGCCGACCATCGCGTGGCGGTGGGCGAGATGACCGAGACCTTCCGGGCCTGGCAGGCTGCTCGGCGCAAGCTGAGGCGACTGGTCGAAGACGGCGACGAGCTGGCCGCCCGCCGCCAGCTGGTACGCTACCAAGTGGAGGAGCTCGACCAGCTGGCCCTGGGAGAGGGTGAACTGAAGAAACTGGAGGAGGAGCAGGAAGAACTGGCCCATGCCGAGGAGCGCCTGCGAGAGGCGCAGCTCGCCGCCGAGTGCTGCGACAGGGACGAGGGCGGCGCCATGACCCTGTTGACCCAGGCGATCAACCATCTGTCGGCACTGCCCGGCAGCGACCGTGGCCGCCTATCCGAGGCGCTCTCCATGCTGGGCGAGGCGCGCATCCAGGTCGAGGAAGCGGCCAGGGAGCTCCATCACTTCGCCGAGGGCACCGAGCTCGACCCGGAGCGCCTGGCCTGGGCAGAGC
>PWIZ01000139.1 GCA_003560175.1 Halomonas sp.
CCGCGATCCAGGAACAGGCCCAGCTCGCGCCCGCTGTCGCTAACCGCCTTGAGGCGTCCCAGCACGCGCCGTTCATAGGGTAGCGTCAGGCTGTCGGTGGCCCGCTCCGCGTCGATGACCCCCAGGCGTTCTGTCAGTGTCAGCATGTCGACTCCTAGAAGAGGTGGTAGCGTTGAGCCAGGGGCAGCTCGGTGGCGGGCTCGCAGGTCAACAGTTCGCCGTCGCAGCGCACCTCGTAGGTCTGCGGGTCCACGCTGAGTTCGGGGCAGGCGTCGTTGAGCTTCATGTCGCCCTTGCGCACGCCGCGCACATCGCGGCACGCGGAGAGCTCGCTATTGAGCCCCAATCGCTCCTTGATACCGGCGTCCAGCGCCGCCTGGCAGACGAAGGTCAGGCGCGTCTGGCTGGCGGCGCGTCCCAGGGCGCCGAACATGGTGCGGTAATGAACCGGCTGGGGCGTAGGGATCGAGGCGTTGGGGTCGCCCATGGGGGCGGCGGCGATCATCCCGCCCTTGATGATCATGGCGGGCTTGGTGCCGAAGAAGGCCGGCTTCCAGAGCACCAGATCGGCCAGCTTGCCCACCTCCACGGAGCCCACCTCGTGGCTGATCCCGTGGGTGATCGCCTGGTTGATGGTGTACTTGGCGATGTAGCGCTTGGCCCGAAAGTTGTCGGCGCCGAGTGCCTCGTCCTCGGGCAGCAGGCCACGCTGGACCTTCATCTTGTGGGCGGTCTGCCAGGTCCGGCAGATCGACTCGCCGACCCTGCCCATGGCCTGGGAGTCGGACGCGATCATCGAGATCACTCCCAGGTCGTGGAGGATATCCTCGGCGGCGATGGTCTCGCGGCGGATGCGGGAATCGGCGAAGGCCACGTCCTCGGGGATATTGGGGTCCAGGTGGTGGCACACCATCAGCATGTCGAGATGCTCGTCGATGGTGTTGACCGTATAGGGCCGCGTCGGGTTGGTGGAGGACGGCAGCACATAGGGCTTCGAGCAGGCGGTGAGGATATCCGGCGCGTGGCCGCCCCCGGCCCCCTCGGTGTGGTAGGTATGGATACCGCGCTCCTTGAACGCGGCCAGAGTATCCTCCACGAAGCCCGACTCGTTGAGGGTGTCGGTGTGAATGGCGATCTGGACGTCGTAGCGCTCGGCCACGGCGAGGCAGTTGTCGATGGAGGCCGGCGTGGTGCCCCAGTCCTCGTGGAGCTTGAGTCCCATGGCCCCGGCCTCGAGCTGGGCCTCCAGGGCCTCGGGCTGGCTGGCGTTGCCCTTGCCCAGAAAGCCGATGTTCATTGGCAGGTCGTCCACCGCCTGGAGCATCTTGCCGAGGTGCCACGCACCGGGCGTGCAGGTAGTGGCGTTGGACCCGGTGGCGGGCCCCGTGCCGCCGCCCAGCATGGTGGTGATGCCGCTGGCCAGCGCCTCCTCCACCTGCTGGGGGCAGATGAAGTGGATATGGGCGTCGATGCCGCCGGCTGTGAGGATCTTGCCCTCGCCGGCGATGATCTCGGTGCCCGGGCCGATAACGATCTCGACGCCTGGCTGGGTATCCGGGTTGCCCGCCTTGCCGATGGCCTTGATCCGCCCGGCCTGGATGCCCACGTCCGCCTTGACGATGCCCCACCAGTCGAGGATCAAGGCGTTGGTGATCACGGTGTCCATCACCTCGTCGTCGTGGCGCTGGCTCTGGCCCATGCCGTCGCGGATCACCTTGCCACCGCCGAACTTCACCTCCTCGCCGTAGTGGGTGACGTCGTGCTCCACCTCGATCCACAGCTCGGTATCGCCCAGACGCACCCGGTCGCCCACCGTGGGGCCATACATATCGGCATAGGCCTGTCGGCTGATCTTGTTGACCGTCATGACTGACCTCCTTTACCCGGCGTGCTGGAGCCATCGTCCAGGCTGCCCATCACCTCACCGCGAAAGCCGTAGATATGTCGCCGACCGACGAAGGGGATCAGGGTCACCTCCCGGGTCTGGCCCGGCTCGAAGCGAATCGCCGTGCCGGCGGCCACATCGAGACGATGGCCCCGGGCCTTGGCACGGTCGAAGACCAGCGCCGGGTTGGCCTCGGCGAAGTGGTAGTGGGAGCCGATCTGGATCGGCCGGTCGCCGGTGTTGGCGACCTCGATAGCAATCCGTTCGCGCCCCTCGCAGAGCGAAATCTCGCCATCCTTTAGCCGGTATTCGCCAGGAATCATCGTGAGCTCCTTAGACAATGGGGGTGTGAACGGTGACCAGCTTGGTGCCGTCGGGGAAGGTGGCCTCGACCTGCACCTCGTCGACCATCTCGGCCACCCCCTCCATGACGTCGTCGCGGGAGAGGATCTCGCGGCCCGCGCTCATCAGATCGGCTACCGTGCGCCCATCGCGAGCGCCCTCCAGGATCTCGAAGCTGATCAGCGCCACGGCCTCGGGATAGTTGAGCTTCAAGCCTCGGGCGCGGCGACGTTCGGCCAGCTGGGCTGCCATGAAGAGCAGCAGCTTGTCCTTGTCGCGGGGGGTCAGTTCCATGTCGGGTTTCCGTGGAAGATGGGGGGTCAGGTTCGCCAGATGCGCGGCGCGTGGGCTTCAAGGCCCAGCAGCCTGGGACGCAGGACCCGCCAGGCGTCCTCGCACAGCCCCCAGGCCTCGCGGCACTCCTGGCCCAGGTAACGCACCAGCAGCACACCGTGACGCACGGTGACCGCCCAGCGGGTCGAAGCGCCGAGCGCCACGCGCAGGGCCTCGACGGCCTCGAGCTCATCGTCCAGGCCCACCGCCCAGAGCGTGGCCTGCACGGTGGCGCCCCCCTGCCCCCACCGCCCGCGGAAGCGCGGATGGGACGGGTCCAGGGGCTGACGCTCGATCCATAGCGGTTTGCCGTCGCGAGTGAGCCGGAAACGCTGGTCGATGCGACCCGACACATAGGGCAGCTCGCTGGCGGGGCGACCCAGGGCCAGCACCTCCCAGCCCAGGCATCGCGCACTGCCGGCAAGCGCCACGGTGGTGGCCTGCTCACCCCGGGCCCCGTCGAAGGCGAGGGTCTCCTGGGGGAGCCACTCGAGAGTGGCGCCCTGCTCCACGCGCAGGCGAACCTGCTGGTTCGCGGCGACGCCATGGGTGTCGGCTCGGTAGAGCTTGTTGGCGGCCGGCGTGGTCAAGAGGGCGTGGGCCCCTGCCTCCACTCCGACATCGATACTCAGGGCGTCGCCGCTGACCAGCCCGCCAGGGGGGTGCAGCAGGTAGACATGACAGGCGCCCTGGCCCCCCTCCGGATAGAAGGGGCGCTGCACCCGCAGCGGCCCGCGATGTCGCGCGTGAACCAGGCGGGTGACGTCCCGGCGGGAAGCGAAGCCCAGATCCAGGGAGGCATCCCAGCGCCGCCCGGCATCGAAGCGATGGCCGGAGTCCGTCAGCGTTGTGGCATCCCGGTAAGTCTCGAAAACGGTCATGGGCGGCTCGTGATCCAGCGTGTCTGCACAGCTATCAGCAAGCGGCGTACCAGAAGGGGAAAGGAGGTGTTTTCAGCTTATTATTCAGCAAGTTGAATATTGCCTAGAGCACCGATCGCACTCCCTGCGCCTTATTGAGGTGCGCCACCGCGAGAATAAATGCACCACCTGGGTGCGGCGAGACCGGCAGGCTGGCCATCAAGGTGCAAGGTGCGTCTGCCCGACGGTGAGGACGCCTTGCAAGCGGTTTCCTGGCGCCGGGCGTTACAGGCGTCAGAACCTATACCGTCAGATGCTCCTTGATCAGCGCATCGGTCAGCTCGCCGATCGGTCCCCGGGCCACCGGTCGGCCGCGATCCATGATCACGAAGCGGTCGGCGAACTTGCGGGCGAAGGGGAGCTTCTGCTCCACCAGCAGAACGGTCAGGCCGTCCTCCTTGATCAGCCGGCGGATCACCTCGCCGATCAGGGTGACGATATTGGGCTGGATGCCCTCCCCCGGCTCGTCCAGGATCAGCAGGCGCGGCTCGATCACCAGCGCCCGGCCGATGGCCAGCTGCTGCTGCTGACCGCCGGAAAGATCGCCGCCACGGCGATGCTTCATCTCCTCGAGCACCGGGAAGAGCTCGAAGATGCGGGAGGGAATGGTGCGGCGGCCGTCGCTGCGGGCGGCTAGGCCGGTGCGCAGGTTCTCCTCCACGGTGAGCAGCGGGAAGATCTGCCGACCCTGGGGCACATAGCCAATGCCCAAACGCGAGCGCTCCTCCACGCGCTTGCGGGTCAGCTCCACGTCATCGGCATAGCGAATGCTGCCGTCGGAGACGGCCACCTCGCCCATGATCGCCTTCATCAGGGTGGTCTTGCCCACCCCGTTGCGCCCCATCACGCAGGTGCACTCCCCCGCCGGCACCTCGAGGTCGAGATCCCAGAGGGTATGGCTCTCGCCGTAGTACTGGTTGAGCTTGTCGATGGTCAGCATCACGCCTCCTCGCCCCGACCTTCTGAACCCAAGTAGACTTCGATCACCTTCGGGTCGTTGGACACCTGGTCCATGCTCCCCTCGGCCAGCACGCTGCCCTGGTGCAGCACCGTCACCTGGCGCGCGATGGAACGCACGAATCCCATGTCGTGCTCCACCACCACCACCGACTGCTTGCCGGCGAGCCCGGTCAGCAGCTCGGCGGTACGCGCCATCTCCTGCTCGGTCATCCCGGCCACCGGCTCGTCCACCAGCAGCAGCCGGGGCCGCTGCATCAGCAGCATGCCGATCTCCAGCCACTGCTTCTGGCCGTGGGAGAGGATCCCGGCCGGACGGCCATGCAGCTCGACCAGGCCGATGGTGACGAGCACCTCCTCGATGCGATCGCGGATCTCTCCGCTCATGCGCGCCGTCAAGGTGGGCAGGATGCGCTTGTCGGCGGCCATGGCCAGCTCCAGGTTCTCGAACACCGACAGCGCCTCGAACACCGTGGGTTTCTGGAACTTTCGGCCGATGCCGAGGCTGGCGATCTCGGGTTCGTTCATGGCCAGCAGGTCGTGGCGGCTGCCGAACCACACCGAGCCGCTGTCGGGGCGGGTCTTGCCGGTGATGATGTCCATCATGGTGGTCTTGCCGGCGCCGTTGGGACCGATGATGCAGCGCAGCTCGCCGTCGTCGACGGTCAGGTTGAGATTGTTGATGGCCTTGAAGCCATCGAAGCTCACCGTGACGTCCTCCAGATAGAGGATGGGACCGTGGCGCACGTCCACCGGCGAGACGGCGGGCACCAGGAAATCGAAGACGCGATCGCGGTCGGCGAAGGATCGCAGCAGGCTCATGGGGTCACCTCCCTGCCCGTCGCGCCACCGTCATCCGGCCGTCGGCGACGCTTCAGGCGATAGGCAAGAAGGCCGGCGACGCCTCGGGGCAGGAATACCGTGACCAGCACGAAGAGCCCGCCCAGGGCGAACAGCCAGGCGTCGGGCATCACCCCGGTGAACACCGTCTTGGCGTAGTTGACCAGTATCGCCCCGATCACGGCGCCATAGAGGGTCGCGCGGCCACCCAGCGCGACCCACAGCACGATCTCGATGGAGAACAGCGGCGAGAACTCGCTGGGGTTGATGATCCCGACCTGGGGCACGTAGAGGGCGCCGGCCAGGCCCGCCAGCATGGCCGAGACCACGAAGACGAACAGCTGGAACCGCTCGACTCGGTAGCCGAGAAAGCGGGTGCGGGCTTCGGCATCGCGGGTGGCAATGCAGACCCGTCCCAGCTTGCTGCCGATGATCGCCCGGCACAGCAGGTAGCCCAGGGCCAGCGCCACGCCGGTGGCCAGGAAGAGCCCGAGGCGGGTCTCGTTGCTGCGCAGATTGAAGCCGAGGATGTCGCGGAAGTCGGTCAGCCCGTTGTTGCCGCCGAAGCCCATCTCGTTGCGGAAGAAGGCCAGCATCAGGGCGAAGGTCAGCGCCTGGGTGATGATCGACAGGTAGACCCCGGTGACCCGGGAGCGGAAGGCCAGGAAGCCGAATACCAGCGCCAGGGCCCCCGGCGCCAGCAGCACCATCAGGAAGGCGAACCAGGCCATGTCGAAGCCCGCCCAGTACCAGGGCAGGCTATCCCAGCTGAGGAACACCATGAAGTCCGGCAGCTCCGGGTGGCCATAGACCCCGCGGTCGCCGATCTGGCGCATCAGGTACATGCCCATGGCGTAGCCGCCCAGGGCGAAGAAGGCACCGTGGCCGAGGCTCAGGATGCCCAGGTAGCCCCACACCAGGTCCACCGCCACGGCGAGCAGCGCATAGCTCAGATACTTGCCGAACAGATTGACGGTATAGGCGTTGACGTGCAGCGCGTGCCCCTGGGGCACCGCCACATGCAGCAGCGTCACCAGGGTCATGGCGGCCAGCAGCACGGCCAGGAAGAGCTGCGTCGAGCGCTCCGCGAAGGGGCGCGTCAGCCAGAATCTCGAAGCCAGCATGAATCAGCCCTCCGCCGCACGGCCCTTCTGCGGAAAGAGTCCGCGGGGGCGCTTCTGGATGAACAGGATGATGAAGACCAGCACGATGATCTTGGCCAGCACGGCCCCGGCCCAGGGCTCCAGCACCTGGTTGATCACGCCCAGCGACAGGCCAGCCACCAGGGTGCCCCAGAGGTTTCCGACGCCGCCGAACACCACCACCATGAAGGAGTCGATGATGTAGTTCTGGCCCAGGTTGGGCCCGACGTTGGTGAGCTGGGAGAGCGCCACCCCGGCCAGGCCCGCGACCCCGGAGCCCAGGGCGAAGGTGAGGATATCGACCCGGGTCGCGCGGATGCCCATGGAGCGCGCCATGGCACGGTTCTGGGTCACCGCCCGCACCTCGAGCCCCAGCCGGGTGCGGCGCATGATCAGCATCAGGCCGGCGAACACCGCCAGGGCGAAGCCGATCACCACCATGCGGTTGAGCGTCAGCGACAGGGCGTCGTTGATGGCGATGGAGCCGCTCATCCACTCAGGCGAGATCACGGTACGGTTCTGGGGCGAGATCACCGTTCGCACCAGCTGCTGGAGGATCAGGCTGATGCCGAAGGTGGCCAGCAGGGTCTCCAGGGGGCGACCCTTGAGGAACTGGATCACGCCGCGCTCGATGGCGATGCCGGCCAGCCCCGCCACCAGGAAGCCCACGGGCACCGACAGCACCAGCGCCAGCCCCGGCTGGCCCGGCAGCAGCTGCTGCATCATCCAGGTGGTATAGGCGCCGAGCATGATCAGCTCGCCGTGGGCCATATTGATCACCCCCATCACCCCGAAGGTGATGGCCAGGCCGATGGCCGCCAGCACCAGTACCGAGCCCAGTGAGAGGCCGAAGTAGAGGGTCTCCACGGCCCGGTTGACCTTGAGCAGCTGCTCGATGTCGTTCAGGGCGCTGCGTGCCACATCGGCCAGCACCGCATCGTCGCCATTGGCGGCGCGGTTGAGCGCCACGCGGACCCGCGGGTGCAGGCTGCCCTGAAGGTCGGCCACCGCGGCCACCTCGCCCTGCTCCAGTCGATGGATGGCCAGCGCCTGTACCAGACGCCTGCGCACCTGCGGGTCTTCCTCGCCCTCGATCACCTCGGCCAGGGGGTCGGCAAGGTCGGCGTCCACCTCGCCTAGCAACCGCTCGGCGGAGGCGCGTCGCAGACCGAGGTCCGCCGAATAGAGATCCACCACCGCGATGGCGCTGCGCAGCTGATTGCGCAGCGCATTGTTGATGCCGACGCGATCCAGGTCGCGGCGGGACATCTCCCCCAGCGGCTCGCCGGTCAGGGCATCCGCCACTGGCCAGTCGCGGCCGCGGTTGTCGATCACCACCACGAAGCGGCCGTCCTCGACGCGCTGCAGGCGCCCGTCGAGCAGCGCCTGCAGCCAGTCGCGGGCGCGGGGATCGTCGCTGGCCACGATGGCGTCGATGGCGCGGCCCTTGGCGGGGAAGCTGCCCGCGTCGAGGGCTTCGAGCAGTTCGATGGCGACCGCGTCGTCGTCGGCCGAGGTCTGGGCCTGGGCGACCGAGGACATCAGCAGCACAAGCAAGAGTGTCAGCAGCCAGGCCAGCGGGGCACGACCGGTTCGTGACCTGGCCGAACCGGGCCAGGACGGCGGGAAGTTCCTCATCGGGAGTTCCTCTGGAATCGGGAGCGGTAAGGGGTCGAGAGGGCGTGCTACCCCGCCGCCGGGCGGCGGCGGGGGATGGATCAGACTTACTCGGCCAGGGCGGCCTCGGCCTCCTCGGCCGCGGTGCTCCCGCCGCAGGAGCCGGTAGCGACGTTGAAGTTGCCGCAGCGCATCGGGGCGCGCCAGTCTGCGATCAGGTCGCGGGAACCCGGCAGGAAGTCGGACCAGGCATCACCGACCACAGTGGACGGGGTCTGCCATACGATATCGAACTGACCGTTGTCCTGGATCTCGCCGATCAGCACCGGCTTGGTGATGTGGTGGTTGGGCATCATGGCCGCATAGCCGCCGGTAAGGTTGGGCACCGCCACCCCGATGATGGCGTCCTTGACAGCATCCGCGTCGGTGGTCCCGGCCTTGCGTACCGCTTCCGCCCACATGTTGAAGCCGATGTAGTGGGCCTCCATCGGATCGTTGGTTACCGCCTCCTCGTCGCCCGTCCACTCGATCCAGGCGTCGATGAAGTCATAGTTGGCATCGGTATCGACGCTCATGAAGTAGTTCCAGGCGGCCAGGTGGCCGACCAGCGGGCCGGTGTCGATACCGGTCAATTCCTGTTCGCCTACCGAGAAGGCCACCACCGGGATGTCCGCGGCGTCGATGCCCTGGTTGGCCAGTTCGCGGTAGAAGGGCACGTTGGCATCGCCGTTGATGGTCGAGACCACCGCGGTCTTCTTGCCCTCGGTGCCGAAACGGCGGATCTCGGCGACGATGTTCTGCCAGTCGCTGTGACCGAAGGGGGTGTAGTTGACCAGGATGTCCTCCTCGGCCACCCCGAACTCCTCCTGGAGGTAGGCCTCAAGGATGCGGTTGGTGGTGCGAGGGTAGACATAATCGGTGCCCGCCAGCACCCAGCGCTCGACCCCCACCTCGTCATGGAGGTAGTTCACCGCCGGGATGGCCTGCTGGTTGGGTGCCGCCCCGGTATAGAAGACGTTCTCGGAGGACTCCTCCCCCTCGTACTGCACCGGGTAGAAGAGCAGACCGTTGAGCTCCTCGAAGACCGGCAGCACCGCCTTGCGGGACACCGAGGTCCAGTTGCCGAAGACCACATCCACCTCGTGCTGGGCCAACAGCTCCCGAGCGCGTTCCGCGAACAGCGGCCAGTTGGAGGCTGGGTCCACCACCACCGCCTCGAGCGGGCGGCCCAGCAGGCCGCCCTGCTCGTTCTGCTTTGCCACCAGCATCTCCACGGTATCCTTGAGCACCGTCTCGCTGATCGCCATGGTGCCGGAGAGCGAGTGCAGGATACCGACCTTGATCGGGTCTTCCTGGGCCAGGGCCTGGGCGCCGGCGCCCAGCAGGGAGACGGACAGCAGCGCGGCGATCAGGGGACGCAGCGGCAGCGTCTTGCGATGGGATAGGGTCATGAGAATCTCCATGCTCACAAGGGTTGTTGTTGTGTAGCAAGAAGATGCTGCAAGGGATGCGCCAGCAGGCGACATTCCCAGGAAATAGCAACAATTACAACTAATTGCCGGATCAACATGACGTGCTCGAAGAGCCCGACTGCACCCTGTCGGTGCAACTTTCCACGAACCGGGCGCCGGCCATGCACCATCCCTCCCCAACGATGCACGCCGCCAGCCTCGACGCCCCCTGATAGTGCACATCTCGGCCCAAAACCATCCACCCCGGGGCCCTCACACAACAGGGGCGCCGAGGGTGTCGGCGCCCCTGCCAGGCCGAAGGCTGGCGAATGGCAGGCGGGTCAGCTCCTGGCGCGCTGCATGACCTTCTTAACCAGAGGCAGCAGCAGCGACAGAGCGGCAATGATCAGCAGCCACATGGAGATCGGCTTGTCGACGAAGACCATCCAGTCGCCACCGGAGATCTGCAGGGCGCGACGCATGGACTCTTCCATGATGCTTCCCAGGATCAATGCCAGGATCAGAGGAGCCGCCGGGAAGCCAAACAGCCGCATGCCAAGCCCCATCAGCCCGAAGCCAAGCAGGAACAGCAGGTCGATCACACTGAAGCTCATGCCGTAGACACCGATCATGCAGAAGATCAGGATCAACGAAAGCAGCAGAGGGCGAGGCATTTCAAGAATCTTGGCGATATAGGGGATCAGCGGCAGATTGAGCACCAGCAACATGATATTGCCGATATACATACTGGCAATAACGCCCCAGAACACATCGGGACGATCCACCAGCATCGCCGGTCCGGGACTGATCCCCATTACCAGCAGGGCCCCCAGCAAGACCGCCGTGGTCCCGGAGCCGGGCACGCCCAGGGTCAGCAGGGGCACGAAGGAGCCGGTACAGGCGGCGTTGTTGGCCGCCTCGGGTGCCGCCACTCCCTTGATATTGCCCTTGCCGAAGGTATCCCCATCCTTGGCGATGCGCTTCTCCATGCTGTAGCCGAGAAACGATCCGATGGTGGAACCGGCACCCGGCAACACGCCGGTGAAGAAGCCCAGCACCGAACTTCGTCCGATGGGCCCGGCGATCTCCTTCACTTCGCGTCGCGAGAGCCTGAGCGAACCGATGGCATTTCGCTCCGGCTCCTTGCCACCGCCCCCCCGGAGCAGCATGTAGAAGACTTCTGCCAGGGCGAAGACACCCAGTGCCACCACCAGGAAGTCGATGCCGTCGAGCAGGTGGGTGGTCCCGAAGGCAAAACGCACGGTGCCAGTCTGCAGGTCGATACCGATGATGGAGATCATGATCCCGACCACCGCGGCGATCAGCCCCTTGACCAGCGACTTGTCGGAGAGCGATACCACCGCCGTCAGGCCCAGCACCATCAGCGCGAAGTACTCTGCCGGCCCGAATGCCACGGCGACCCTCGAGAGCATCGGCGCCACCATCATCAGAAACACGATGGAGATGGTGCCGCCCACGAAGGAAGCATAGGCCGCAATGGCCAGGGCCTTGCCGGCCATGCCCTGCTTGGCCATGGGATAGCCATCGAAGGAAGTGGCCACGGTGCCGGCCACGCCGGGAGCGTTCAGCAGGATCGATGAGCTCGAGCCGCCGAAAATGGCCCCGTAGTAGACGCCAGCCATCAGGATCAGTCCGGAAGAGGGCTCCATGGCGAAGGTGATCGGAATCATCAGGGCCAGGGCACTGATCGGCCCCAGTCCCGGCAGCATGCCGATAATGGTGCCGGCGAAGACGCCGCCGAAGACATAAGCGATGTTCATGGGCTGCAGCGCGATGCCGAAGCCGTACATCAGGTTGTTCAGTGCTTCCATGAGCAGGTTCTCTCTCGCGAGCCGGTCGTGTCGTGTGACCTCAGATCGGCAGGATTCCCGTCGGCAGGTAGACTTCCATGATGCGCGTCATGGTCAAGTACAGTGCCAGCACCACACCAAGCGAAGTGGCCAGGTTCACCCCATGTCGACGGTAGCCGTAATACCAGCCAAGGCCGAAGGCCAGTACGGTGGATGCCACCACGAAACCGATCGGCACCATCAGCAGTGCGTAGGCAATGATCGCCAGCGAGGTGATGACCACCCGCGACCAGGGGCGCAACAGCAAAGGCTGGTTCAGGGCCTCGGGGCTTGGCTCCTCGGGAATATCCTGGGCCTTGGGTTTTTCCAGGAAAAGCAGCAGGGCCAGCCCGAGCAGGGTGAACCCAAGCACCTTGGGGAACAGGTCGGAATCGATCGGCCGAGGCAAGGGGAACTGGCGAATCTGGAAGGCCATTACCAGGTAGCCTACCGAGAAGAGCGCGATGACCAGCGCCAGGATCTGGTTGGTATTGAGTCGTGTCATGATGCGTCCACCTCGGGCCCGAGGCAGGTAATGCCCGCCCCCAAACCCAAGAATCACATTCGAAGAAATCGAGCCCCGAGATCATCGGGGCTCAGGAGAATCACTCCGGGCGAGTCAGCCGGCGTTCAGCGAATCAGACCGAGTTCGGTCAGCACTCCGCTGAACTCTTCCTTCTGGGCATCGAGAAAGTCGCCGAATTCTTCACTGCTCTGATAGGCATCGATCCAGCCCAGCTGGTCGCGGGCTTCCTGCCAGTCATCGGTCTCGAGCATCCGGGCGAAAAGATCCTCGTAATAGGCCACGGCCTCGGCCGGCATATCGGGCGTGCCCATGACACCGCGCCAGATATCGAAGGTGTAATCGATACCCTGCTCCTGATAGGTGGCAATCTCGGCCAGGGGGCCTCCCAGACGCTCGGGAGAGGAAACCCCGAGCGCCCGGATGTCACTCTCCGGGCCCAGTTGGCCTGCGGCCTCGCCGGCGCCGGTGATCACGGCCTCGACATGCCCTCCCATCAGGTTGGTCATGGCTTCACCGCCTCCCGAGAAGGCGATGTAATTGACGCCTGACGCCTCGAGGCCGGCTGCCGACGCCACACCGGCGATGGAGATATGGTCCATGGAACCCGGCGCGCTGCCGCCGCCGACACTCATGGAAGGCCTCTCGCGCATCGCCTCGAACAGATCATTGAGATCCTGATAGTCGGAGTCCGCCTGAACCAGCACGATGGAGTAGTCGGTGATCAACCGAGCGATCGGCGTGAAATGGGTATGGTCATATCGCGAAGTCCCGGCCAGCGGTACCAGGATGATGGGTGGGCTGGTGGCGAAGAGCTTGTGCGGGTTGCCACTATCGTTGGCGATCTGAGCCCAGGCCACGGCACCGCCGCCACCGGGCACGTTGATCGCAGCGAAGTTCTGGTCGGCCAGCCCCTCTGACTGGATGACGCGGGAAGTGGTGCGTACCAGGGTGTCCCAGCCGCCGCCGGGGTTGGCCGGGGCGATGAACTCGATGGAGCGGGTCGGGGCCCACTCCTCGGCCTGGACGGCGCCAGCGAAGCCGGTCAGCCCTGCCAGCGGCAGGAGGATGGCGGTAATGCCCCGGGCGGTGAACTTGGTGGTCATGGCGTTTTCCTCTGGGCGGAATCATTGTTATGTAAAGCGACAGAGCAAACTCTAGAAGACGGACGCACCTGATCACAACCTTGTGAACATATTGGAAAAAAAGAGCGTTATGGGCATTGTGTGCATTCTGCTCACGCCCCTCCCTCTCCCAGCCAGGGGCCCGCGTCGCTGGTCAGTCGGTAGCGGCGCTCGGGCCGCCCCACATCACCATAGCCCAGCTCGGCGGAGGCCACCTGCACCGAGACCAGGAATTCCAGGTAGCGCCGCGCCGTGGAACGGCTGGCCCCGATATGGCGCGCCACCTGCATGGCGGACAGCGCCGCTCCGGCTTCCTTGATGGCCGCGACCACCGCCTCCAGGGTCAGGCGATCGATCCCCTTGGGAAGACTGCGGGTATTCGCGGCCGATTTGGCCTCGGGACGCAGCCTGGCCAGGGCACGATCGAGCTCCTCCTGGCTCATCTCGCCGTGGGCCGCCAGAGCCGTACGCTCACGCCGGAAGCGTTCCAGCATCTGAGCCATGCGAGAGGCCTCGGTGGGCTTGATCAGATAGTCGAAGACGCCGCCTCGCAGCGCCTCACTGATGGTGTCCACTTCCCGGGCCGCCGTGACCATCACCACGTCCATGTGCAGGTGGTCACGGCGCAGCATCCACAGTAGCTCCAGCCCCTCGACATCAGGCAGGTAGGCATCGAGCAGCACCAGCTGTATGCGCTCGGCATGCCGGGCCAGCAGCTCCCTGGCCTCGGCCGCCGAGCGCGCCATGCCCACCACCCGAAAGCCCTCGCTCTGCTCGATGAAGGCCCGGTGGATCTCGGCGATACGGAAATCATCCTCGATGATCAGGATCCCGTATTCCGCGATGGACCGGTCTTCGGTGTCGTGGGCGTCGTGTCGCATCGGCTCTCCCCGGTGGTGTGGTTGTCGTGTCGATTCCCGGCCTCTCTCAACGGCCTCTCTCAACGGCCTCTCTCAACGGTCTATGGCCGCCGGAGTGCGGCACAGCGAACGATCGAGCACCACCGCGAAGCAGGCACCGCCCAGCTCGCTCTCCTCCAGGGTGATCGCACCGCCATGATCCCGACACAGCCGTGACACCAGGGCCAGGCCGATCCCGCGATGCTTGCCAGGCTTGGTCGAGAAGCCCTCGGTGAAGATCGCCTCGACGTTCTCGGGGGCCACCCCGGCGCCGTTGTCCTCCACCTCGATCAGCAGCTGCTCGCCGAGGTCGGTGAAGAAGAGCCGCACCCGCGGTTGCTCCCCACCCTCGCGTCGCTCCTGCAGGGCGGCGTGGCAGGCGTTGTCGAGCAGGTTACCGATCACCGTCATCAGCACTTCCTGGCCGGTAGCGGTAAGCGGCGTGGAGAGCGAGCTCTGGTCGTCGATCTCCAGCCCCACGCCGAGCTCACTGGCGCGGGTCAGCTTGCCAAGCAGAGTGCCGCTGATCACCGGGTCCGCCACGTGGTTCATCAGAAAGGTCATCTGCGCCTGGGCGCGTTCGCTCTCCTGGTGGATCAGTGCTAGAGCCTCCTTGATGCGGCCAAGCTGAAGCAGCCCGGAAATGGTGTAGAGCTTGTTGGAGAACTCGTGGGCCTGGGCGCGCAGCATGTCCACGTCGCGGCTGGCGGCGCTCAAGGCATTGGAGAGGTCGACGATCTCACGACGACTGCGGAAGGTGGCCACCGCCCCTTCCAACTGGCCGCCATGCACCACCGGCACCCGGTTCACCACCACCGGATGGTCGCCCAGCCACATCTGCTGGTCGAACTGCTGCTCGCCGCGTTCCAGCACCTCGAGCAGCCGTGAGTTGGGCACCACCTGCTGAATCGGGCACCCCAGCACCTCGCGCTCGGGCGGCAGGTCGAGGAAACGCCGCGCCTGCTGGTTGACCAGGGTGATCGCGCCATCCTGATTAACCGCCAGGATCCCCTCATGGATCGACTGCAGAATGGCCTCCTTCTCCATGGCCAGGCGGGCGATCTCGTGGGGCTCCAGGCCCAGGATCACGCGCTTGAGGTGGCGGGAAAGGCCAAAGGCGCCGGCAAAGCCCAGCAGGATCATCGCGGCCACAAGCCACCAGCCGAGGCTGGTATGGCGGCCCACATCCATGGCCACCCGGTCGAGCATGAAACCCACCGAGACGATGCCGATAATCCGGCCCTCGGCGTCGAGCACCGGCGTCTTGCCACGCATCGCCTCCCCCAGGGAGCCCACGGCCTCGGAAATATAGGACTCGCCGTGGAGCAGAGCCCGGTCATTGTCGCCGCCGACCATGGGCAGCCCGAGACGTTCCGGCAGCGGGTGGGAGTAGCGGATGCCCTCGGTATTGCCCACCACCACGTAGCGCGCCCCGGTCTCGCGACGGATGCGCTCGGCAATGGGCTGAATGGTGGCCGCGGGGGCCTCGTCGGCGAAGGCCGCGACCAACTCGGGAATCACCGCGACCGACCTCGCCACCGCCAGGGCGCGCTCGCCCATCTGGTCGCCGATGATCTCGGCCTTGCGGTGGTTGAGGTAGGCCCCCTGGGCCAGCAGCATGGCGGCCAGCAACACGCCCACCAGCAGCATCACCTGGAGACGAAAGCTGCGTATCAGCCGGTGGCGGCGCGGCCTGGGGCGGCGAAGGCGCCTGACCTCGGCGATGGGGTCCGCGGGTCGGGACGGCATGGCTTGCTCTCGATGGCCAAAGGCTCAGTATCGCATGTCACCCCCGGGGACGGCATCAGGCCTCAGTCGGGCCTGCCGGTATCCCAGCCCCGGGCTTCGGCACGGGAGGCATCGAACCAGGCGAGACGGTCGTGGAGCGATACGACGCCACCAACGATGATCAGGGTGGGCGGCTGAAGGCGCTCGCCTCGCAACATCGCCGACATGTCGGCCAGGGTGCCGAGGTGCACGCGCTGCCGAGCCGTGCTGCCCTGCTCGATCAGGGCCACCGGGGTATCGGCCGCCAGGCCGTTGGCGACCAGCTGCCGGCAGATCTCGGGCAGGCCGTGAAGCCCCATGTAGAAGACCAGAGTCTGGCCGGGGCTGGCCAGGGCCGGCCAATCAAGGTCGGCACTGCCGTTCTTGAGGTGGCCGGTGATGAAGCGCACCGACTGGGCGTGGTCGCGGTGAGTCAGAGGGATGCCGGCATAGGCCGCGCACCCCGAGGCGGCGGTGATGCCGGGAATCACCTCGAAGTCGATGCCCGCCTCCGCCAGGGTCTCGAGCTCTTCCCCGCCGCGCCCGAAGATGAAGGGGTCCCCACCCTTGAGGCGCACCACCCGCCGGCCTGCCCTGGCCCAGTCGACCAGTGCCCGGTTGATGTCCTGCTGGGGCAGACTGTGATCGGAGCGTGCCTTGCCGACGTAGAGCCGCCAGGCGTCGGGGTTGGCCAGCGCGAGCACCTCCTGGCTGACCAGTCGGTCATGCAGGATCACCTCGGCCGCCTGCAGACGGCGCAGCGCCTTGAGGGTCAACAGCTCCGGATCACCGGGCCCGGCGCCCACCAGGCTGACCCGGCCGGGGGGCATGGCCGACCCGGGTGGCAGGACGTCGGGCATGTCATCCCCCGGGGGGTGTCGCTGCGAATCGCGCCGCATATTCCAAAAACCTCAAAAATTACCTATTCGTTATTCGCCAAGGTAATTTAAGCGAGGCGTATTTTCCACTCGCCTCTGGTCACAAGGATATAACGCTCGACCCTTCGCCAGGGACAGGAGAGCTTCAATGGAATCGACTAGCGCATGAGCGTCTCCACGCTGGCCACCTTGTCGTCCATGTGCTGCTCACGGTCGGTGCGGGTGCCGAGTTTGAGGGTAGTGGTAATACGCGGTGCGCCCATCTCGTGCACCACCTCGTGGCAGCGCTTGACCACGGCCATCACCTCGTCCCAAGGTCCCTCGATATTGGTTCCGTAGGCATGCATGCGATGTTCGAGACCGGAGGCCCGGATCACCCTCTGGCAGGCAGCAATCTGCGGCGAGACCGAAACGCCCACTCCAAGAGG
>PWIZ01000350.1 GCA_003560175.1 Halomonas sp.
CGAGGAGGAGTGGCCGCTGCTCGCCTTCTCGTTCAAGTCCAACCTGATGAACTCCTACGCCATCGGCAACGAGCGGCTGCGCATGATCAAGCCCTACAACCCGGTGCAGATGCATCGCCAGGACGCCGAGCGCTTCGGCATTGCCCACGGCGACACCGTTCGCATCGAGAGCCCCGGCGGCAGCGTGGTGGGCCTGGCCCTGGTCAGCGAGAGCGTGATGCCCGGCTCGCTCGGCATCGAGCACGGCTACGGCCACCGAGACCTCGGCGCCACGCCCCACGTGATCGACGGCGAGTCCCAGCCGGACATGCCCTGGCTGCGTGCCGGCATCAACATCAACGACCTGGGCTTCCGCGATCCGACCCGCAACGTGGACGGCACCTGGCTCGAGCCGATCAGCGGCGCCAGCGTGCGCCAGGGCCTGCCGGTGAAGGTCAGCCGCGCCTGACCCCCACACGTCAGCGCCACGCTGGCAACAAAGAGCGTCCCCGCCGGCAGACCGGCGGGGACGCTGTCGTGGGAGCACGCTTTCCAGAGTCGCCCGGCGGCACCGACCGCCCACTGGCCACCCGTGCCGGTTAGACTGGGTAGTTCTCCCATTGCCCCATCACTCTGTTGCCTCATCAATCTGGAGCGAGCCTGACCATGCAGTCACCGCAGCCACCGCATGAGCCGGTGTTACGGGATATCGTCCTCGTCGGCGGCGGGCACACCCACGTGGGGGTGCTCAAGCGCTTCGCCATGAAGCCCGAACCGGGCGTCAGACTCACCCTGATCTGCCGCGACACCCATACCCCTTACTCGGGCATGCTGCCGGGCTACATCGCCGGGCATTACCGCTACGACGACGTCCATATCGACCTGCGACGCCTGGCAGAGTATGCCGGAGCCCGCTTCTTCCGCGACGAGGCCATCGGCATCGACCATGACGCGCGGATCGTGCTATGCCGCTCACGTCCCCCAGTGTCCTACGACGTCATGTCGATCAACATCGGTTCGACCCCCCGCATTGATAGGGTCGGCGGCGCCGGCGACCATGCCGTCCCGGTCAAGCCGATCCATCGCTTCAACGATCGCTGGCTAAGGCTGCTCGAACGCCTCGAGGCGCACCCGGGCCTGACCCGCGTGGCCGTGGTCGGCGGTGGCGCCGGCGGCATCGAGCTGCTGCTGGCCATGCAGTTCCGGCTGGGCCGGGAGCTGGCCGAACGGGGCCGCGATCCGGCCGAGCTCTCCTTCGCGCTTTACACCCGCGGCGACACGATCCTGCCGACCCACAACGCCCGGGTGCAGGCGCATTTCCACGCCACCCTGACCAGGCGCCATGTCGCCGTGCATACCGGCACGGACATCGTCGAGGTGGACGCGGGACGGCTGAGAGACGCCGACGGCCACTGGCATGTCGCCGACGAGATCGTCTGGGTGACCAACGCCGGCGGCGCCGCTTGGCTGCGCGACACCCGCCTGGCCCTCGACGGCGAGGGCTTCATCGAGGTCGACGACACCCTGCGCTCGCCGTCGGACCCGAACATCTTCGCCGCCGGCGATATCGCCCACCAGGTCAATCATCCGCGCGAGAAGGCCGGGGTCTTCGCCGTGCGCCAGGGGCGCCCGCTGGCCGACAACCTGCGGGCCGCCGTGACCGGGCGTCCCCTTGCGCCCTACCGCCCCCAGGCGAAATGGCTCGCCCTGATCAGTACCGGCGACCGCCACGCCGTGGCCTCCCGGGGCAGCCTCTGCCTCGCCGGGGACTGGGTATGGCGCTGGAAGGACGGCATCGATCGGCGCTTCATGGCCCGGTTCAACGACCTGCCCCCGATGAAGGAAGGCGCCATACCCTCGCCGCGCCCCAGCCGGGTAGCGCTGGACGAGGAAGAGAACCAGCAGGCGATCTCGGCCGCCGCCATGCGCTGCGGCGGCTGCGGGGCCAAGGTGGGCGCCTCGGTGCTATCGCAGGCCATCGCAAACCTCGCGCCGGTGGCGCGGGGGGAGGTGCTGATCGGCCTGCACGCGCCGGATGATGCCGCCGTGGTCCGGGTGCCCCCTGGCAAGGCCATGGTGCACACCGTGGACTTCTTCCGCGCCTTCATCGACGACCCCTATGTGTTCGGCAAGATCGCCGCCCATCATGCCCTGGGCGACATCTTCGCCATGGGGGCCGAGGCGCAAACCGCCACGGCCATCGCCACCGTGCCCCAGGGGCTCGAGGCGAAGGTGGAGGAGACGGTCCGTCAGATGATGACCGGCGCCGTGGAAGTGCTCAACGAGGCCGGCTGCGCCCTGGTCGGCGGGCACACCGGCGAGGGCAGCGAGCTGGCGCTGGGGTTTGCCGTCAACGGCCTGGTCGACGCAGACATGAACGAGGTCCTGCGCAAGGGCGGCCTGCGACCGGGCCAGGTGCTTATCCTGACCAAGCCCCTGGGCACAGGTACGCTCTTCGCCGCCCATTCCCGCCTGGCCGCCCGGGGGCGCTGGATCGACACCGCTCTGGAAAGCATGTGCCAGTCGAACCGGCAGGCCGCCGGCTGCCTGCGCGAGCACGGCGCGACCGCCTGCACCGACCTCACCGGCTTCGGCCTGCTGGGGCATCTGATGGAGATGACGCGGCCCTCGGGGGTGAACGCCGCGCTCGATCTGGCGGCCCTGCCCCTGCTTGAGGGCGCCGAAGAGACCGTCGCCGCCGGCCTGCTGAGTTCCCTGCAGCCCGCCAACCTTCGGCTGCGCCGCGCCCTGCAGGACCCGCAGGCCTGGGTCGAGCACCCCCGCTATCCGCTGCTGTTCGACCCCCAGACCGCCGGCGGCCTGCTCGCCGGCGTGCCGGCCGAGCGTGCCACGGCCTGCCTGGACGCGCTGCGAACGCTCGGCTACGACCGGGCCGCCATCATTGGCCGCGTCGAAGAGGCCACGGCAGAGCCCACGTCGATCCGGCTGACCGCCTGAGCGAAAAAGCGTTGGAAGTGACGCTACAGGGCGCCTATCTTCGGCAGCCGATGGGGTGTTGCAAGCGCAGAGCGCCCCCGCCGGTTTCCCGGCGGGGGCGCTTGCAAGGAGGTGCTTGCGGGGTGATGTCTTCCGGCCGACAGCCGCTCAGTCCGGCAGGTCGGTCACCGCCCCGGTGGAGGCGGAGCTCACCACGCGGGCGTACTTGGCCAGCACCCCCCGGGTGTAGCGCGGTGCCGGCTGCTGCCAGGCGGCGCGGCGGCGCATCAGCTCCTCGTCGGAGAGATCGACCTCGATGGTATCGGCCTCGGCGTCGATGGTGATCACGTCGCCATCCTCCACCAGGGCCAGCGGGCCGCCGTCGAAAGCCTCGGGAGTCACGTGGCCCACCACGAAGCCGTGGCTGCCGCCGGAGAAGCGCCCGTCGGTGATCAGCGCCACCTCGCTGCCCAGGCCCCTGCCCATGATCGCCGAAGTCGGCGTGAGCATCTCGCGCATGCCCGGCCCGCCCTTCGGCCCCTCGTAGCGAATCACCACCACGTCGCCGGAGACCACGGTGCCATCGTTGATGCGTGCCTGGGCCTCCTCCTCGGAGCCGAACACCCGCGCCGTGCCGGAAAAGCGCGTGCCCTCCTTGCCGGTGATCTTGGCCACTGCCCCCTCGGGCGCCAGGTTGCCGTGGAGGATGCGCAGGTGGCTCTCGGCCTTGAGGGGGCTGTCCAGCGCCGCGATGATCTTCTGATCCTCGGGGTACGGAGCCACCTCGGCCAGGTTCTCGGCCAGGGTCTTCCCCGTCACCGTCAGGCAGTCGCCGTGGAGCAGGCCGGCCTCGAGCAGGATCTTCATCATCGGCTGGATGCCACCGATGGCCACCAGCTCGCTCATCATGTAGTGGCCGCTGGGGCGTAGGTCGGCCAGCACCGGCACGCGCTTGCCGATGCGGGTGAAGTCCGCAAGCGACAGCTCAACATCGATGGTGCGGGCCATGCCGATCAGGTGCAACACCGCGTTGGTGGAGCCGCCGAGTGCGATCACCACGGTGATGGCGTTCTCGAAGGCCTCTCGGGTCATGATGTGGGACGGCCGGATATCGCGCTCGAGCAGCGCGAGCACGGCGGCACCGGCCGCCTCGCAGTCCTCGCGCTTGTCGTTGGAGACGGCATTCTGGGCCGAGCTGCCCGGCAGGCTCATGCCCAGCGCCTCGATGGCCGAGGCCATGGTGTTGGCGGTGTACATGCCGCCGCAGGAACCCGGCCCGGGAATCGCCGTCTCCTCGATCTGCTTGAGCTCGATCAGGTCGATGTCGCCGCGGCTGTGGGCACCCATGGCCTCGAACACAGAGACGATGTCGGTGTGGCCCTTGCCCGGCAGGATGGTGCCGCCATAGACGAACACGCTGGGCCGGTCGAGGCGTGCCAGCCCCATCACGCAGCCCGGCATGTTCTTGTCGCAGCCGCCGATGGCCACCAGTCCGTCGAAGCCCTCGCAGCCGGCCACAGTCTCGATGGAGTCGGCGATCACCTCCCGCGACACCAGCGAGTACTTCATGCCCTCGGTGCCGTTGGCGATGCCGTCGGAGATGGTGATGGTATTGAAGATCACTCCCTTGCCGCCCGCCGCATCGGC
>PWIZ01000200.1 GCA_003560175.1 Halomonas sp.
CAGGTCAGCGGCGACTGCAGGGTCAGAGCGCTCTCCTCCCGAGAGCACTGGCCATCAAGGGCCAACAGGCCGGGGGCCAAGGGTAGCTTGTAATGCACAATATTGGGCGAGGGCCAGCAAGGCTCAGCCACCCAGCGACCGGGGCGATGCCCGTAGCTGGTGGTGGGCGGTATACTGTCCTGCATCCATACCCGAATCGCAGGATCCCGCTCCGCGTCCCGGTCAACGCCCTTCAACCACTGGTCCCACCAGCGCAGGCACTCCTGCAGAAAACCGATCGCCGGTCCCGGCTCCCCGAGGTGGGGATACTTGTGACTCCAGGGGCCGATCAGCCCCTTGCAGAGACCGGGCAGGTTTGTCACCAGCCGCTTGACCGCATTGGAGTAGCCATCCGCCCAGCCGCTGGCGGCCAGCACCGGCACCTCGACGAGGGAGAACTCCTCGCAGATCGAGCCGTGCTGCCAATAAGAGTCACGGTGAGGATGCTCGAGCCAGTTGGCCAGCCACAGACCGCTGCCTTCGAGCCTCTCGAACCACATGTCTCTCCAGGTGTCACCGACCGCGGTGGGGTCAGGCGGCAACGAGTTGTAGGCAAACATGGTGGACGCCCAGGAGAGATTGTCGCCGAGCAGGCAGCCGCCCATGTAGTGCACGTCATCCGTGTAGCGGTCATCCGTTGAGCAGACGCTGACCACCGCGCGAAGCTCGGGAGGCCGCCGCGCCGCCAGCTGCAGGCCATTGAAACCGCCCCAGGAGATGCCGATCATGCCCACCTTGCCGTCGCACCAGGATTGAGCGGCGATCCAGCGCAGGATCGCCTCACCGTCCACCAGCTCCTGTTCCAGGTACTCGTCGGTGAGCACCCCGCCCGAATCACCGCTGCCGCGCAGGTCCACCCGCAGCGAGGCATAGCCGTGACCGGCGAAGTAGTGATGGTGCATGGCATCACGCCGCGCGGAGCCGTCGCGGAGACGGTAGGGAATATACTCGAGGATGGCCGGTACCGGCGCCTCCGCGGCGCCCACGGGTAGCCATAGCCGGGCACACAGCTCGACCCCGTCATCCATGGGAATCCAGACGGGATCATGGCACTCGACCGAGTGGGGAAAGTCGGTTACGACGCGCATGACGGCCTCCTTGAAAGGGACTCGTGGTGCATCAAGATGCCGGTGGGGAGAGCGGCTCGATCTCGAAGGGCAGCATGCCCCGACACTGCTCGATCCGCTCCGTCAATGCCTCGCGGGTCTCGGCCCCGGTAAACAGCACCCCAAGTTCCCAGGAGAAGGAATCCTGGTGTTTCAAGTCAGAGAGCCGCATGCCCTCGTGCACGTTGAGATGCACCAGGGTGCCGGGGAATCTCTCCTCGACCCCGCGGATCTCCTCATCCGACGGCACCCGGCGAACCCAGCCGTCCTCGAAGACCCGCAGCATCTGCTTGGCGGCGACGGGATAGGGGCCCTCGCGGTGCGGCATGCGCGGCGGGATGCCCAGTGCCACATCCACCATCACCTGGAAGTGTGGCGCCCCGTCGACCAGTTGGAAGATCGCTGCGTGGGAGCGCGAGATCCGGGCATTGATCTCGAGCAGCCAGATGCGGTCGGTCTGCTCGTCGACGAAGAACTCGATGTTGAACGGCCCATCGTCATAGCCGATCCGGGCGAGGAAGCGCCGAGTGATCGCCAGCATCCGCTCCTGCACCTTGCCGGGTAGCGAAGAGGGATACTCGTAGCGCAGCAGCACGGAGGAATGCTTGGCGTCGCGCAGGCTATCGACGAGCCCCACCTGGTGAACCTCCCCGTTCTGGACGTACCCCTCCAGGGTGCATTGGCGGCCGGCGGAGATGATCGCCTCGGCGATGCAGTGATGCCCGGTGATCGCCGCCACCTCCTCCGGGAGCTCTATCAGCGCGGTGATCTCATCGAAGGGGCGGCCGAAACGCCCGATTCCCTTACGGATCAACGGCAGCGCCTCGCGCAGCTGCTCGGGGTTGTCGATGCGAAAGCCGAGATAAGAGGAGTGAGCCTTCACCGGCTTGAGCCAGAACGGGTAGTCGATCTCGACGGCCTCGACGGCCTGATCGTCGAAGGGATCCAGCGCCTGAAAGGGCGGCACGCACTCAGGCACGGACCAGGCCTGTTCCAGTCGACTCCAATACTTGTGCTCACACTTGAGGTAGGCCGCAAGCGACGGGCCGGGCAAGCCCCTTTCCCGGCGCAGAACCGGCAGCAGACCGCTAGTGGGAAAATCCCAGTAACCGACAATGGCATCCACCGGGCCGGGAAAGCGTTCGAGCTGGGCGAGGGCATCGGCTATCAGGCGGGCGAAGGGATACTCCTCGGCACGTACCACCTCACCCAGGGACAGCAGCTCGTGGAAGGTATACTCCTCAGCGTGGCGGAGATTTGGCAGCATCCTCCGGCTCAGGTCATCGTAGCCAATGATAAAAATATTCCAGCTCATATCGCCTCCTACTGGCATGCCACTTCAGGGGATGGCCATACCGGTACATTCAGGGAGATCCCTCCTTGCTTCAAGCATGGCAGGTAACTGCCGACGCGCCATGATATCGATCAGCCTGGCTCGATCCTCTTGTCCGGTGCGATTCGAGAGAGCATGGTCCCGAGTCAGGTGCTGCCGGTAGACTTTCCAGCACCACCATCGCGACTCATCGATTCCGTTAGCCTGCAGTGCGAAGGAGACGCCGCATGCCCCTGAGCAAGACCCAGTCCAGCTTCTACCGCCGCCTCTATGTCGCCCACCTGGTAGCGGGAGGCACCGCCAGCGTGCCTGCCATCACCGCGCTCACCGGCATGCCCCGGCGCACCGCCCAGGACACCCTGGCGGCGCTGGCCGAGTTGGATATCACCTGCGAGTTCGAGCACGACGAGGGGAGCCGCCACAATAGCGGCCGCTACGTGATCCGCGACTGGGGGCCCATCGACCCGTGCTGGGTAGCGGCCCATGCCGACCGCCTGAGGCGCGCCCTGGACTATCCGGAGACGGCGTGAGACGCCTCGGCCATGGCGCGACCGCGACGCTGGCCGGCCTGCTGCTGACGATGAGCCTGTCCGGTTGCGGCCAGGCCCTGCAGCAGCAGCCCGGGCCTGGACCCGAGGTCGTCCGTCTGGAGCCTGCCTGGGCGGTGGCCGAGGACGGCTACCGGCTGCCGTTGCGCCACTGGCCCGCCGAGGATGGGCATGGGCACGAGCCCCGCGCCCTGGTACTGGCCGTGCACGGCTTCAACGACCACGGTGGTAGCTTCGACATCATGGCCGAGGCGCTTGCGCCCCACGGCATCGCGACCTACGCCCATGACCAGCGCGGCTTCGGCCTCACCACCCAGCGGCGGATCTGGCCCGGCCACGAACGCCTGGTCGCCGATATTCACCATTTGGTCATGCTGCTCCAGGCGCGCCATCCCGACACCCCCCTCTATCTGGTGGGCAAGAGCATGGGCGCCGCGGTGGTGCTGCTGGCCCTGGAACAGGAGCCGCCGCCGGTGGCCGGCAGCGTGCTGATCGCCCCGGCCGTGTGGGGGCTCGACGCCATGCCCTGGTACCAGCGTGCCAGCCTCTGGCTCGGCGTGCGGCTCATCCCCGGGGCGAGCTTCTCGTCCGCCACGGTTCGGCGGCTGGGTATCGAGCCCACCGATGACCCGGAGATCGCCGAGCGGCTCTCCCGGGACCCGCTGATCCTGCACCGCGCCCGAGTCGACACCCTCTACGGCGTCAGCGAGACCATGAGCCTGGCCCTGGAGGCCGCCCGCGACCTCCCCTCCCCGGCGCTGATTCTCTACGGTGACGAGGACCAGGTGATCCCGCCCGAGGCAATCTGTGCGCTGCTCGAGCGGCTACCCGGGAAAGGCGACGGCGTCCCCGGCTGGCGACTGGCCCTCTATCCGGACGGCTACCACATGCTGACCCGTTACACTCAGCGGGAGCGCACCGAAGTCGACCTCGCCGCCTGGCTGCTCGACCCCAGCGCTGACCTGCCCTCCGGCCATGAGCAGAGCCGAGACCAGGCCAAAGGAGCGCTTTGCCACTGAGTCGCGCGAGGACGGCATCCACCGGACTTGGCATGCCTTCGGGAGAGGAGCGAGCCGAGCCTACGCCAAAGGCGCTCGACCCGCTCAGATGGACAGCCTGGAGCCGTGCCGATCGAGGCCCCAGCGCTGAGAGATGCCGTGATCTCGAGCGTTGAACGTTGGATTGACATGTTACGAGATTGAGCAGAGGCTGAGTTGAATGAGCGTAGATACTCACGGATCCGCCCCCCATGATGATGGCAACTCGGAAAAGCTGGTGAACCAGCTCGATTCCGCCATCGCGCGGCTCGCCGCCGCCAATGCCCTTGCAGAGGTCTCTCCCGTATTCGAGGTCATCGATGCGGCACGCCCCCTGATGTTCGATGCCGGAGGGCTTGAAGTCCTCTATGCTCGCGTTCCGGCCATCGAGGCCGCCGGTTTCTTCGGCGGTAGCGACTGGGACTATCCCCAGACGCTGGTGCCCTCGCTCGCCTTGCGCACCGTTCGCCATGGCGACCCCATC
>PWIZ01000432.1 GCA_003560175.1 Halomonas sp.
ACTCCGGCGCCCAGGGGGAATACGCCGGGCTGGTGGCGATCCGCCGCTACCAGGCGGCCATTGGCGAGGGCCACCGCAACGTCTGCCTGATTCCCAGCTCGGCCCACGGCACCAACCCGGCATCGGCGGCCATGGTCGGCCTCAAGGTGGTGGTGGTGGAGTGCGACGCCCACGGCAATATCGACGTCGAAGACCTGAGCACCAAGGCCGAACAGCATGGTGACAGCCTCTCCTCGATCATGATCACCTACCCCTCCACCCACGGGGTCTTCGAGGCCAATGTGCGTGAGGTGTGCGCGATCGTCCACGAGCACGGCGGTCAGGTCTATGTGGACGGCGCCAACATGAACGCCCAGGTGGGGCTGACCCGGCCCGGCGACTTCGGCGGCGATGTCAGCCACCTCAACCTGCACAAGACCTTCTGCATTCCCCACGGTGGCGGCGGCCCGGGCATGGGCCCGATCGGCGTCAAGGCGCACCTGGCGCCCTACGTGTCGAATCACGTGGTGACCCCCCTGGCCGGCGTCCACGCCAACTGTGGCGCGGTCTCGGCGGCGGCTTTCGGCTCCGCATCGATCCTGCCGATCTCCTGGGCCTATATCAAGATGATGGGGGCGCGCGGGCTGCGCGAGGCCACCGAGCTCGCCATTCTCAATGCCAACTACATCGCTGCCCGACTCGGTGAGCACTATCCGGTGCTCTACCGCGGCGAGAACGGCAGCGTGGCACATGAGTGCATCATCGACATCCGCCCGCTCAAGGCAGCCTCGGGAATCAGCGAGGAGGATATCGCCAAGCGCTTGATGGACTATGGGTTCCACGCCCCGACCATGTCCTTCCCGGTGCCGGGCACGCTGATGATCGAGCCCACCGAGTCGGAGTCACGCTACGAGATCGACCGCTTCTGTAACGCCATGATTGCCATCCGCAGTGAGATCCGCCGGGTCGAAGCCGGCGAATGGCCGGCGGACGCCAACCCCCTGGTGAACGCCCCACACACCCAGGCCGATTTGATGGACGACGCCTGGGCGCGCCCCTACTCCCGCGAGCTGGCCGCCTTCCCCACCGCGGCGGTCAAGGCGGCGAAGTACTGGCCAACGGTGAACCGGGTCGACAACGTCTTCGGCGACCGCCAGCTGGTCTGCTCCTGCCCGAGCATCGACGAGTATCGCGACTGAGTCTCCCTCGCCCGTGACCCCCAGGACCCCGCCGTTTGGCGGGGCCCTGGGGTCCCGTGGTTGATGGATCAGGCTCGATGGATCAGGGCCCGCCCGGCACCTCCCCGAAGCCGGACAGCACCTGGTGGCGCTGCTCTCGGAAATCCTCGAGCAGGCGTTCATAGCGGCGTGGCATCTCGCTGCCGGCGCGGGTCACCAGATTCAGGGGTTCGTGTACCGCCACCGCCAGGTCCAGCTCCTTGACCTGGCGCTGCCAGGGCGAAGTCTCCAACACCAACCGCGAGACCACGGTAAACCCAAGTCCTCGAGCCACCGCATCCAGCACCATCCCCACCTCGTTGGTAAAGCCTTGGTTCCGGAAGTGGCTCATGGAGCGAAACTCCCGCGGGAAATTGCTGCGCAGCAGGGCGCTGGCGTGATTAAGGCCGTCGAAGTGGTCGATGAAACCGATGCCCATCAGTTCGGCAAGTCCGTTGCCGGCGAAATCCGCGGGCACCACCAGGCAGAGGGGCTCCCGGTGCCAGGGCACCACCTTCAGGTCGGGCTGGCGCAGCGTTTCAGTGATGATGCCCAGATCGTAGCGGCCGGCCAGCACGTCCTGGACGATCTCATGGTTGAAGGCGAAGCGGTAGCTGACAGTAAGACCTGGGTACATCTGCTGCTGCCCGAGCAGGAAGGGATAGAGCATCAGCCCGATGCTACCCGGCGAGGCCAGGCGGCACTCCCCCGAGAACAGCGAATCGGCATCCAGAGAGTGACGGAACTGCTCGTGGTCGGCGAACAACTTCAGGGCATAGTCATAGGCCCGCCGTCCCGCCTCGGTGAGGGTAAAGCGCCGACCCTGGCGCTCCAGCAGCGGCTTTTCCAGATACTGCTCGAGCTTGCGCACATGCTGGCTGACACCGGGCTGGGTCATCTCCAGACGCCGGGCCGTCAGGGTGAAGCTACCGGTCTCGACCAGGGTGATAAAGGTGCGAAAGTAGAGCGCGTTGAACATGACAGGCCAGATGGCGGTTGGAAAAATCCATTGTAGCACCGGCCGACAAGTAGCCGTGATAGCATCGACGAAGACGACACCCGCGACAAGGACGCCTCAATGCCAGACACCATCTCCAGCATCATCTCCCCGGAAGGCAGCCTCGAGATCCTCTCCCAGCACGAAGTCAGCCGCCTGCACGATACCTCCCGGGCTGGCCTGCACGACCTGCTGAGACGCTGTTCGCTGGCGGTACTCAACTGCGGCTCCCCCACCGACGACAGCGTGGCGCTGATGGAGGCCTACCACGACTTCGACATCGAGGTGATCCCTCAGGACCGCGGCATCCGACTCAAGCTAACCAACGCCCCTGCCGAAGCCTTCGTGGACGGCAAGATGATCCGTGGGATTCGCGAGCACCTCTCCTCGGTGCTGCGCGATATCGTCTACGTCTACAACGAGATTCAGGGGCACCAGCGCTTCGACCTGACCACCGCCGAGGGCACCACCAACGCGGTATTCCACATCCTGCGCAAGGCCGGCACCCTCAAGCCCGCCCGCGACCCGAGCCTGGTGGTGTGTTGGGGCGGTCACTCCATCTCCCGGGAGGAGTACGAGTACAGTAAGGACGTGGGCTATCATCTGGGCCTACGCGAAATGGATATCTGCACCGGCTGCGGACCCGGCGCCATGAAGGGCCCCATGAAGGGCGCCAATGTGGCCCACGCCAAGCAGCGTCGCCGCGAGGGCCGCTACCTGGGCGTCTCGGAGCCTGGCATCATCGCCGCCGAGGCGCCCAATCCCATCGTCAACGAACTGGTGGTGATGCCGGACATCGAAAAGCGCCTGGAGGCCTTCGTACGCCTGGGCCACGGGATCATCGTCTTTCCCGGCGGGGTGGGCACGGCCGAGGAGATCCTTTACCTGCTGGGCATTCTGCTCCATCCGGACAATCTCGACATAGAACTGCCGGTGATCTTCACCGGGCCGGCGAACAGCGCGGACTACTTCGCGCGCATCGACGAGTTTCTGACCTATACCCTGGGCGAGGCAGCTCGGGAACGCTACCGCATCATCATCGACGACCCCACCCAGGTGGCCCGAGCCATGCGCAAGGGCATCGATGCGGTGGCCGAATACCGCCGGGCACGCCAGGACGCCTTCTACTACAACTGGCGCCTGACCATCGACCGCCCCTTCCAGGAGACCTTCGAGCCGACCCATGAGGCCATGGCCGCCCTGGCCCTGCATCGCGACCAGCCGGTCCATGAGTTGGCCGCCAACCTGCGTCGCGCCTTCTCTGGCATCGTCGCCGGCAACGTCAAGGAGCAGGGCATTCGCGCCATCCAGGCCCATGGGCCCTTCCGCCTCCACGCCGAGGCGGAACTGATGGCGCGCCTCGACCAGCTCCTCGACTCCTTCGTCGCCCAGGGCCGCATGAAGCTCGCCGGCGACTACGAGCCCTGTTATACGCTGGGGTAAGAGGAAAGCTGCAAGGGGCAAGGGGCAAGGACTCCTTGACTCCCTTAACCTGCCCTACTGCGGCGCCTTCAGCCAGAGCGACAACGCATGCAGCAGCAGCCCCAGGGTGGCGCCGTGGGCAATCAGCAGTTCCCAGCCGATGAAGTCGGTGAAAAGCGCGTGATACAGGCCCATCCCGACCAGCCCCGCCACCATGCAGATGCCCAGGCGCCCCATCAGGCGCGGCAGGCGAAGGCGCGCCTCGGCCTCCAGCAGTCGCCAGTTGGCCACGGCCACGCCGGCCACCACCACCAGGGCGATCAGGATCAGATTGAAACGGTTGTCATGACTGCCAGCCAGATAGCGGGGAATGGTCGACATCATCAGCAGCACCATGCCCAGAATAAGGCTGAGCCGCTCGGGGGTCGGCTTGGCACCCATCTCAGGCCACCTTGAGCTGTTGGGCGTCGATCCATTCCTCGACCCAGGGCAGTGCGGCATCGTCTGCCATGAAGGTCTCCATGGCATCGATCTCGAGTCGCTCGCCCAGGCGTCTGGCCCCCTGGCCCTCCAGTAGCTCATCGAGCTGGCGCCCGGCACCGCAGAAGGTCTCACCATAGGAGCTGTCACCCAGGGCGATCAGGCCGTAGCGCAGCGAGCCGAGCCCCGGGCTCTGCTCGGCGATGGACCGGGCGAAGGGCACGAAGTTGCCCGGGTAGTCGCCGCTGCCGGTGGTGGAGACACAGAACAGTGCCAGATCAGTCGGCGATCCGATGAGATCGTCCAAGGTGGGGTTGTCGTAGATGGCGACAGAATAGCCCGCCTCCTCAAAGAGCGGCTTGACCTGCTCGGCAACGTCGAGGGCGCCGCCATACATGGTACCGACAAAGATCTTGAGCATGGGTATATCCTGGATTTACCTGA
>PWIZ01000157.1 GCA_003560175.1 Halomonas sp.
CCCTGGGATTCCTCCAACGGCGGTTGCAGGAAGCGGAACATGAAGGACAGCGCCGGCCCGATGCTGGCCCGCCATACCCGCCAGGTATGGCCGCCGGACAACACCTCCAACGGCACCTGACCCGGCTGGTGTGTCTCTAGTGTCGCCTGCAGTCGACGGGCATGGTCAACGGCATCGAAGACGTCATGGTTGCCGGCACTCAGATACAGCGGCACCACATAATCCTGGTCGAGATAGCTGTCGAGGTGGGCAGGATAGTTGAGCCGCTGCCAGAGGTCGGCGTCGAAACGACCGTCCGGGGTCAGGAAGGCGGCATGCTCCCGAGCAGAGGAATTGGCCGGCGGCAGCGGGTAGTAGCTGGCCGGGCTCAAGGCCGCGGCGGCGGCGAACAGCTCGGGCCGTTCGAGGACGAAGTTGATCGTACCGTAGCCGCCGGCGGAGAGCCCCGCGATACCGCGCCATTCGCGTTTCGGTACCACCCTCCATACGTCTTCCACGTGGGGCAGCAGGTCCTCCAGAAAGGCGGTGCGAGCGGGCTCATTATGGCCATCGACCCACCAGCTCTGGCTGCCGGGCATCACGATCACCGCCGGCGGGATGTGACCCTGGCGGATCATGCGGTCGGCAATCTCCTTGAGTGCGCCGCGAGTCACCCAGTCGCGATCGCTGCCGAAGGAGCCGTGCAGCAGGTAGATTACCGCATAGTCGAGCTCGGAGTCGTGATACCCCTCGGGCAAGTAGAGGGTATAGGGGTAGTCGCGTTCCAGCGCTTCGGAGTGGAAGCGATGGTGGGATACCTGGCTGGCCAGCGCCTGGCCGATCAGCATCAGGAGCATCAGGATCGTTAGAGTGCAGCGTCTGGCTGCTGCCATATGAGGCCCTCCCCGTGCGCGTTTGGGCTGCCAGTTTCCGATGAAGGGAATTCATGCCGACGGTCGCGGTCAGACAACGGGCCCGGCAGGGGCGTTCCACCCACGCGAGGATGGCAGGGGGCCGATACATGCAACGCATCGAGGAAATCTACTGGCTGCGCGCCTACGGCTGCCTGGCGGTGTTCAGCTTTCACCTCCTCGATCACCTCAACCAGCGCGTGGACTCCCTGGCCGTCGACCTGGCCCGCATCCCCACGGTGCTCGGCACCCCGATCTTCATCTTCATCTCGATCTTCCTGTTCTCGATGCGCTATGGCAACGACATCCCCCGGGGCTTTCTGGGCAGCCGGGTGAAGTACGTGATGGTGCCCTACCTGGTCTACGGCCTGGCCTACTCGTTGGCAGAGTTCCTGCGCCTGCGGGCCGCCGGGGCGGATGTCGGCCTGGTGGAGATCTTGCGAGAGTACCTGCTCTTCGCCGGCTGGCACGGCTACTTTCTGATCATCGCCGCCCAGTTTTACGCCTTCTACTGGCTCTACGGCCGCCTGCATCTCGAACGCTGGCTGCCCTCCACGCCGTGGCTGGTGATCGGCAGCCTGATCAGCATGGCCTGGTGGGGCTTCTGGCAGTGGCGCAGCGCCCTGCCGCCGGGCTACCTGCATTGGATTGCCCCACTGGGCTGGCTCTACCTGTTCTTCCTGGCGCTGGTGCTGGTGAGTTACTACCACGGCCGCTCCGAGGCGCGCCCGGCCTGGCTGGTGGCGCTGGCTCGCCCGCGCTGGCTTGTCGCCCTGATCGGCCTGGTGGCGCTGCTCTCGCTGCCCGGCTGGATCGAGTACTCCTCCAAGGAGGTGTGGGTGGTGCCGCTCTTCCTGCTCTTCACCCTGTGGGTGATGGGGCGGCTGCGTGGCCGCCCGGCGCCGCCGCTGGTGCGACGCCTCAACGAATTCTCCTTCGGCATCTACCTGGCCCACCCGATGTTCTTCAACCTGGTGGACGTGCTTGACCCCGGCCAGCGCCTGCCGCTTCTGCTCTATGTGCTGGCCCTGGCGGTGGTGGGCATGGCCGGTTCCATTGTCTGGAATCTGGCTGCCAACCGGCTGGAGTGGGGCGGGCTGCTGTTCGGCAAGCGGCTGCGCGTGGCCTGATACTCGACGATTCACCCTGTTACCAACTTTTACTCGAAAATTCTGAACGCGAGCCGCTGACTATCGTCACAGGGGGCACATACACGCAAGGCCCCTGTTTGAGGGGTGATTCTCTGGAGGTATCAATGAATCGGATGACTGCCCTGTTTTCTGCCGCCCTGCTCAGCGCCGGCCTGATGTCGGCCACCGCCCACGCCCAGCAGGACCCGGCGACCGCCCCCGAGCAGCCCCAAGCCGCTGCCCCGATGATGGACATTTCCGATCAGCAGCTTCAGCAGTTTGCGGATGCATCGGAAGAGATCGTCGTGATCTCTCAGGAGTATACCGAGCGCCTGCAGGCCGCCGAGGATGAAGCTTCCATGCAGCAAGTGCAGATGGAAGCCAACGACAAGATGATCGAGGTGGTCGAGGAGAGCGGCCTCGATGTGGATACCTTCAACGCCATCGGCCAGGCCGTCCAGCAGGACCCTGAGCTGATGCAGCGTGTACAGGAGAAGGTCGAGTCGTGAGCCTGGATGGCCACATGGAGCATCAAAAGCAGTTCAAGGAGTTAAGCATGATGACCAAGCGATTTTTCAAGAAAGCGGGCGTACTGGGTGTCTCACTTGGCCTGCTGGCCAGTCCGCTGGCCTTCGCCGACATGCATGACCCCGCGACCGATGAGCACGAGGCCGGCGACCCCATGACGACCCAGCCGGCAGACCCGGCGGCCATGCCCGCGGATCCCGCTGCCGATCCCATGGCGGACCCGGGTGCCCCAGCCGAGCCTGGCACGCCTACCGATGAGCCTGGCTTCGGCAGCGGTACCGACCCGATGCCCAGCGGTGAGGGCGCCGCCCAGCCCGATGAGCAGGGCGAGTGGGAGTTGCCCGACGACGAGGCGTCGCCGGGCAACTAAACATGGCGAGAGTCAGTCTTTTTCATGGTGTTCCCCGGCCCGGCCGGCCAATACTCTCTATCCCCTTGGGATTTTGACCCGGACCGCGCCCTTCGCCCCCGCCCAGCGGGGGTTTTTTGTGGTTAAAGGTATGCCGGCGTGAAAGAGGCGAACTGACCAGTGGGAGCGCAATTCATTGCGCGAATAGCGCCCCGACAGCAGCTCCTGCTACGTCGACTCATAGCTGATCAGATCAACCTCCGCGGCCTCCATGCGCAGGGGAACCAGCGCCTGATACGCCTCCGAACTATGCCACTGCATAATGGTCTCGTGGTCGGGAAAACGGATCACCACCGTATTCGTATGAGCGTGCTCCCCACCGAGTACCGCCACTCGTTTTCCGCGAAATATCAACTCTGCTCCCCACTCCGCGAGCGTCGCCGGAACTCGCCTGCAGTACTCTTCCCACTTCGCCGGATCCTTTACCGTGATGTGGCCGATGATGTATCCCGCCATGATGTGATTGCCTCAGTAGATGAGTGATACCCCTGGCTATCTTGCCAACCTTGGCCGGGAAACGCTTTTGATCACTGTGCCGTTGGCGTCGATGGCCAGCAGGTCGGCCAGCGCGTCATAGGCGGTGCGCACCTGGCGGCCGATCAGCTGCCAGTCGCGGTTGAGGCCGAGCACTGTATTGCGGAGGCTGGGCTTTGCTCGGCGAATGGCGCCGAAGGCGCCCCGTCGATGTTGCTTGCGGTTCGGACACGTACTATTCGAAACGCCTTAGCTGGCATGGTCGATGCGCCAGTCCTGTTTCAGCCGGCTGACGGTATGCGACCACTTGGGCGTGGTGGGCTTGCAGACGATTTCTGGTTGCCGAACAGGCCCACCTCGCTGAAGGCGTCCTCACGGCTGACGGTGTGCAGCCAGCGCACCGGCACCAGGTACTCGGCGTCATCTTCGTCACCGTCCATGTGCCGATACAGGTGGGGGTAATGTTCCCGGGAGGCCAGCTCCGGCAGGGTCTTGTTTCCTTGTTCGGTGGCGAAGCGGTACTCAGACGCTCGGCAGCGTTCGCCTATCACTTCGCCGACGCCCACATAGCCGGTCTTGGGGAACCCGGTCGCCTTCCGAGAGCATTGAGGATGACGCCGTCCAGTGAGACCCCGAACTTGGCCTCAAAGGCCTCGCCGAGAGTGGCGTGAGGCCTGCCGTAGCGCTCTGCGAAATCCTGGTAGATGTCGATGAGCTGGGAGGGCAATGGCAACCCGGGCGGCGAGATCGCTGAGTCTGCGGGTGAGGTTGCCTCGGAGCAGGGAAGCCGTCCACTGAGCCGGATCAACGCCCGATTTTTGCGCCGGGCTACCTTTGTCACTTAAGTTGAAAGTGCTTTGTGAGACTGAGTGTCCCGTTCTTCGGTGCAGGGAGGAGTATGTGAGCGATAACGATCTGGGACTGATGGATGCGGGCCAGCTGGCTACCCGGTTCGAGTTCGGCGAGGCGTCGCCGCTCGAGGCAACCCGGGCAGCCTTCGAGCGCATCGACCGTTTCAACGCGGCGGTCAATGCCTACGTGTATCTGGACCGGGAGGGAGCCGAGGCGGCGGCCCGCGA
>PWIZ01000375.1 GCA_003560175.1 Halomonas sp.
ACCTGGGCGGTGTGGGTGCCGAAGTTGACCTCCGCGCTCACCACGCCCGGTGTGCGTTCCAGTGCCTGCTGCACGCTCTTCACGCAGCTGGCGCAGGTCATGCCGCTGATGGAGAGCCGCAGGGTGGTGGCGCGCTCATCGGTGGGTTCGGTGGCCTGTGACTTCGGCGCTGCTTTTGCCACGTCGGCTGAGTCGCTGATGTTTTCTTCGCTAGTGTCTTCTTTATCTTCTGCGGAAGCGTCAGCGAGCTCGCCGGTTGGATAGCCGGCCTCTTCCAGCGCCTGGTCCAGGGCCTCGTCGTTCAGCACGGTGGTCACCTCCAGGCGCTTCTCGGCGGGGGTGCCGATTACCTCGGCCTGCGGGTCCCGGGCCTGGATTGCCTCGCGCATGCTCTTCACGCAGCCCTGGCAGTTCATGCCGGGCACCGTGCGCTCGCGGCGCAGCGGGCGGCCCTCGGGCGGATAGCCGGCCTCCTGCAGGGCGCCGTCCAGGGCGGTGTCGTCCAGCACCGTGGTGACGTCCAGGCGCTTCTCGGCCGGGGTGCCGACCACCTCGGCCTCGGGGTCGCGCGCCTGGATCGCCTCGCGCATGCTCTTCACGCAGCCCTGGCAGTTCATGCCGGGCACGATGCGTTCGAATGGGGTGCGGGCGTTCATTGGGTCTCCTCGGTGGATGGGGAACCGCCGGGCGCGCTGCTGTCGTCTTCGCCGCGGGCTGCGTTGAGCTCCTTGTTGAGCTCTTTGTCGCTCTCTTTATTGAGCTCTTTGTCGCTCTCTTTATTGAGCTCTTTATTGCTCTCTTTGCTACCAAGGGGCTCGGGGAAGCTCTCGATCAGGCGGCAGAGGCTGTGGCCGTCCGGCGTGCCATCGGGCATCTCGGCCCAGGCGTCCAGGGCCTGCTCCATGCGGGCGGCCAGGGCCTGCAGCTCGGCGATGCGGGCATGGATCTCCGGCAGCCGGCTGGCGAGCAGGTCGCGGACCATGGGGCAGGGGGAGTCGCCGTGGTCCGCGTGGGTGAGGATGTCGCGGATCTCGGCCACGCCGAAGCCCAGGGTGCGGGCGCGCTGGATGAAGCGCAGGCGCTCCAGATCACCCCGCTCGAAGAGCTGGTAGCCGTTGTCGGGGTGGCGCTGGGGGGCCAGCAGCCCCTCGCGTACATAGTGGCGGACGGTCTCGGCGGTCACGCCGGCGGTCCTGGCCAGTTCGCTCACCTTCATATGGGGTCCTCGCAGGTCGATGCCTTGCAGCCGTTCAGATTAGGGTCAGTGTAAAACCCTTGTGTTACCCAAGGGTCAAGGCAGATGAGGTATCGCCTTATGCCCGCTTCGACACGGCCGTGGCTGTGTTGCGTAACTCACTGAAAGTTCGCTATATCAAACAGCCGTGCGACCAAAGGATTAGTGAATACAGCATTAAAACGAACGTTTGCCCTTGAATCTGGCGGGCGGTTGCGAGAAAAGGGTCATGCACAAGCCTGCCTCTATCACGAGGATACGCCAGCGCTAACGTGACACTACAATTCCAAGGGATGTGACCGCATGAAGAATAACTTCAATCGCCTTTCTCTGGCGGTAGCCATCGCCGCTGCCGCCTTCGTCAGCCAGGCCCATGCGGGCGGCTACCAGATCAACGAGCAGAGCGTCAGCGGCCAGGGCTACGGCCACGCCGGGCGTAGCTCCAACGTCAACGATGCCACCATCGTCTTCGGCAACCCGGCGGGCATGTCATTCCTGGATCGCGCCCAGGTCACCGCCGGCGGGACCTATCTGAACGTCAATAGCGATATCGACAATGCCTCGGCCACCCGCAACGGTATGCCCGTCGAAGGATCAAGCGACGGCGACATGGTGCCGGGAACGCTGATCCCCTTTGCCTTCTATGCGCATCCTGTCAACGAGCGCCTGGCCTTCGGCTTCGGTGTCTATGCCCCCTTCGGTTCCAAGACCGACTATGAGGATGGCTTTATCGGGCGCAACCTCGGCAGCTACACCGAACTGACGGTTATCAGCGCACAGCCGACGGTCTCCTACCGCTTTAATGAGCAATGGTCGGTGGGGGCAGGCCTGACGTACAACCGGGTGGAGGGGGAGCTCCATCGCCAGGTGCCTACCCCTGTGTTTGGGGCGCGGCCCGACCTGCCGGGTGGCGTTGGCCCGGTTGGCACTCAGGAGCTGGATGCGCGGATCGAAGGCGATGATGACGGCCTGGGCTACAACCTGGGCGTTATCTTCCAGCCCGCGCCGGAAACGACCCTGGGCCTGACCTATCGCTCAAAGGTCAGCTACACCCTGACCGGCGACTATCGCTCGCGCGATGCCAACGGCGATATCTACGTCAATCCGCTGACCGGCGAGCGTCAGGACAAGTCGGCAAAGCTGGACCTGGATACCCCCGAAACCATCAACTTCTCTATCACCCAGCAGATGACGGATCGATTGAAACTGATGGCCGGCGCCTCCTGGACGCGCTGGAACCGTTTCGACGAGATCCTCGTGACGGGTCCCGAGGGCGAGACCATTACCTTCGAGGAGCAGGACTACTCCAATGCCTGGGCCTATGGGCTGGGCGGCGAGTATCAGTTGAACCCGCAGCTGGCGCTGCGGGCCGGTATCACGCTGGATTTCACGCCGACCAGCGACGAGTTCCGCAGCGCGCGTATCCCGTCGGATGACCGGCGCGTCTTTTCAGTCGGTGCCGGCTGGACCCCCGTCGATAACCTGACCGTCGATCTCGCCTACTCCTACCTGACGGAGCGCAGCACCCGGGTGGATCAGTCTCGAACGGATGCCAGCGACACGATTACCTCGACCTACACCGCCGACTACAAGAACGAAGCCCACGGCTTCGGCGCCCAGCTGACCTACCGCTTCTGAGCACCCGCCCGCCAGCGTGACCAGGGAACCCGGCCTCGGCCGGGTTCCCTGCCTCCGGGCGGTCGAAAGGCCAGGGCGGCCCCGGCGGATGCGGGGTGGCGCCAGGTTCGCTACAATACCTGTCCTTTAACGCAACACCTCAAGCTTTAGCACAAGCCCTATTCGTGCCACCGGGGCGCCGGTTCGATGCCTGCGCCGCGGCGGTCGCTTTTCCACCGCAGATTCAGGCGAGTGATCCATGTTGGAAACCAATCCGATTCACAACCTCATCAAGGACCTGTCTGAGAGGACAGACGTCCTGAGGGGGTATCTTTGACTATGCCGAGAAGAAAGACCGGCTAGAGGAAGTGACCCGCGAGCTCGAGGACCCGAACGTCTGGAACGATCCGGACTATGCCCAGAAGCTGGGCAAGGAGCGCGCGACGCTGGAAGCCATCGTCCAGACCATCGACGAGCTGGACCAGGGCCTGGCGGATAGCCGCGACCTGCTCGAGCTTGCCGAGATGGAGGAGGACGAGGGCACCATCGCCGAGGTCCAGAAGGAGCTCGACGGCATGCAGGAAAGCCTCGAGAAGCTCGAGTTCCGGCGCATGTTCTCCGGCGAGATGGACGCCAACAACGCCTACCTGGACATCCAGTCGGGCTCCGGCGGCACCGAGGCCCAGGATTGGGCCAACATCCTGCTGCGCATGTACCTGCGCTGGGCCGAGCATCACGGCTTCAAGGCCGATATCACCGAGCTCTCCGGCGGCGAGGTGGCGGGCATCAAGTCGGCCACGGTGCATGTCCAGGGCGACTATGCCTTCGGTTGGCTGCGCACCGAGACCGGCGTGCACCGCCTGGTGCGCAAGAGCCCCTTCGACTCCGGCGGCCGCCGCCACACCTCCTTTGCCTCGGTGTTCCTGTCGCCGGAGGTGGACGACAGCTTCGAGGTGGAGATCAATCCCTCGGACCTGCGCGTCGATACCTACCGCTCCAGCGGCGCCGGCGGTCAGCACGTCAACACCACCGACTCGGCCGTGCGTATTACCCACGAGCCCTCCGGTATCGTGGTGGCCTGCCAGGGCCAGCGCAGCCAGCACGCCAACCGCGACTTCGCCATGAAGCAGCTCAAGGCGAAGCTGTGGGAGCACGAGATGGAGAAGCGCAACGCGGCCAAGCAGGAGGCGGAGGAGTCCAAGTCGGATATCGGCTGGGGTAGCCAGATCCGCTCCTACGTGCTGGACGACCAGCGCATCAAGGACCTGCGCACCGGGGTGCAGTCCAGCAACTGCGACAAGGTGCTGGATGGTGATATCGACCAGTTCATCGTCGCCAGCCTCAAGCAAGGATTGTAACGACATGGCCAACGAAAGCGCTTCACGGAACGATGAGAACCACCTGATCGCCGAACGCCGTGCCAAGCTGGCCGCCCGCCGCGAGCGGGCCGCCGCCCGCGGCGAGAGCGCCTTCCCCAACGACTTCCGCCGCGACAGCCACGCCGCCGAGCTGATCGAGGCGCTGGGCGACAAGGAGAAGGAGGAGCTGGAGGCGCTGAACCGCCAGGCCGGCGTGGCCGGGCGCATCATGCGCAAGCGTGGGCCCTTCGTCGTCATCCAGGACGTCAGCGGGCAGATCCAGCTCTACGTCGAC
>PWIZ01000402.1 GCA_003560175.1 Halomonas sp.
AGCTCCCGGCCCTCGAGGCGCAGCTCGCCGGCAGCTTCCCCTGGCAGGGCAGGCTTGCCATCGGCGAGGCGTCCACGCGACTGAGGCTCGACAGCACGCTGGAGGGGCTGGCCATTGACCTGCCGGCACCGCTGGGCAAGACCGGTGGTGAGCGCTTGCCGCTGAGGCTCGACATGGACCTCACCGAGGGGCGCCTCGAGGGTGGGCTGGGGGATCTACTGTCGCTGCGCTGGCGGGCACTGCCCGGCGCCGGGCCGGGCCAGGGCCAGCTGTGGCTGGGACGCCCGCCCACCGCTGGCTGGCCCCAGGGAGAGGGGTGGAGGGTCGATGCGTATCAGCCGCGCCTGGACCCGGTGGCCTGGGCCGAGGCCCTGGGTGGCCTCGGCAGTCTAGGCGGCGGGGATGGCCCCGGTGTCCTTCGTGAGCTGCGCCTGGTCACCGACTGTCTGGTCAGCGATGGCCGCTGTATCGGTTCGCTCGCCGCCGAGGGCAGGCCTCAGGCGGGGGGCGGCTGGCGGCTGGCGCTGGACGGCAGTCTACTGGCCGGGCAGCTCGACTACCGGCCCGGCCTCGTCGAGCCTCTGGACATCAGTCTGATGCGTCTCTCCTTGGACGGTCTGATGCCGCAGCCCGGAGCCGTGGGGTCGCTGTTCGACGAGATCGCCACCCCGCCCGAGCCGGCGCCGCTGCCCGGCTGGGTAGGAGGGCTGCCCGACGGCCGCCTGCGCATCGCCGACATCGAGCGTGGTGGCCAGCGCCTGGGGCCCTTTACCGCACGCTGGCAGGCCACGCCGGAGCGCCTCACCCTGTCACCGCTGGGCCTGACCCTGGGCCAGATCAGCGCTCGGGGCGAGCTGGTCTGGGAGGCCGCTGGGGACGCCGAGACCCTCTCCCGGGCTCGGCTGGACCTGGACGGGCGAGATCTGGGCACGGCCATGGAACGGCTGGGCCAGACCGCGGTGATCCGCAGCGCCGAGACGCGGGTGATCAGCCAGCTGGCCTGGCCGGGAGCGCCCTGGCAGTTTGCCCTCGAGCGCTCCCGGGGGAGCGTGGAGGTGGAGCTGCGTGACGGGCGCTTCGTCAACGTCGCCTCGACCCCCGCCCGGCTGGTGGGCCTGCTCAACGTCGATAACCTGGTGCGCCGACTGCGGCTGGACTTCTCCGACGTGACCGGGCAGGGCACCGCCTTCGATCGTGTCAGCGGGGCGGCGACCCTGTATGGTGGAATACTGGAAACCCGGGGGCCGCTGGTGGTCGAGGGGCCGGCGACCCGCTTTACTCTAGACGGGCGCGTTGACCTGGCGCGGCGGGAACTGGACCAGCGGCTGGAGGTCACGGTACCCATCAGCCGCAATCTGCCTCTGGCGGCGGTGATCGCCGGCGCTCCGGTGTTTGGCGGTGCCTTGTTCATCGCCGACCGCTTGTTTGGCGACGCCATCGACCGAGTGACCCGAATTCATTATCGCGTGCGGGGTCCCTGGACCGCGCCGCAGATCTCAGTGGAAAGTGCCGAATGACTGCATCCCGATCTAGCCTGCTCGACGAAGCTGCCAGCTTCCTGCTCACCCCCGGGGGGCTGACCCTCGACGACCTGGATCTCGGCCTCGGCCATGCCCTGGGCCCCGGGATCGACTACGCCGATCTCTACTTCCAGCGCAGCTGGCACGAGGGCTGGGTACTGGAAGACGGCGAGGTCAAGGAGGCGAGCTACAATATCGACGGCGGGGTGGGCGTGCGCTCCCTGGCTGGCGAGAAGACCGGCTTCGCCTACTCCAACCAGATCACCGCCGATGCCCTGGCCGAGACCGGCCGCACTGCCTCGGGCATCGTGCGCAGCGGCGCGAGCCTGGCAGTGGCGCCACGGGTGGTGGTGCGTAGCGAGGCCCGCTATGGGGGAGTCGACCCGCTCACCGGACTCAGTGCCGAGGAGAAGATCGCCCTGCTTAAGGAGGCCGACCGGGTAGCCCGAGCCGCCGACCCGGCGGTGAGCCAGGTCAGCGCCTCCCTGACTGGCGTTCACGAGGTGGTGCTGGTGCGCGCCAGCGATGGCACCCTGGCGGCGGATATCCGTCCTCTGGTGCGCTTCAACGTCAGCGTGATCGTGGTGAGGAACGGCCGCCGCGAGCGGGGCAGCGCCGGCGGTGGCGGTCGCTACCCCATGGCGCGGCTGCGCGACGAGGGTGTGGCCGAGCGCTTCGCGAAGGAGGCGGTGCGCCAGGCGCTGGTGAATCTGGAAGCCATCGACGCTCCGGCCGGCCAGCTGCCGGTCGTACTGGCGCCGGGTTGGCCCGGCATCCTGCTCCATGAGGCGGTGGGCCACGGCCTGGAGGGGGACTTCAACCGCAAGGGCAGTTCGGCCTTTGCTGGCCGCATGGGCCAGCGGGTGGCGGCGAAGGGCGTCACCGTGGTGGACGATGCCACCCTGATTGACCGTCGCGGCTCCATGACCATCGACGACGAAGGCACGCCGGGCCAATGCACCCCCCTGATCGAGGACGGCATACTCACCGGCTACATGCAGGACAAGCTCAACGCCCGGCTGATGGGGATGGCGCCGACCGGCAACGCCCGTCGCGAGTCCTTCGCCCACCTGCCCATGCCGCGCATGACCAACACCGTCATGCTGGCCGGGCAGGACGACCCCGCGGACATCCTCAAGAGCGTCAAGCGCGGTCTCTATGCGGTGAGCTTCGGCGGCGGCCAGGTGGATATCACCTCGGGTAAGTTTGTGTTCTCGGCCAGCGAAGCCTACCTGGTGGAGGATGGCAAGATTACCGCCCCGGTGAAGGGCGCGACCCTGATCGGCAACGGCCCCGAGGCCATGGGGCGGGTGTCGATGATCGGCCACGATATGGAACTGGACACCGGCATCGGCGTCTGCGGCAAGGAGGGCCAGGGCGTGCCGGTGGGGGTGGGCCAGCCCACCCTCAAGCTCGACGAGCTGACGGTGGGCGGTACGGCGTCCTGATCGAGAGGGGGGCAGGCCTGCCCCCGGATCCGCCCCGAGCGGCGTTATAGCCCAGCGGTATCGCGAATCAGCTTGAACAGCTTGCGGGCGCTGGCCGGGGGCTTGCCCTTTTCTCGCTCGCGCTGGGCGTTGCGAATCAGCTGGCGCAGGGTCTGGCGATCGACGTCGGGGTAGTCGTCGATGAAGGTCTCCAGGGCCTCATCGCCCTCGTCGAGGAGGCGATCCCGCCACGACTCCAGGCGGTGGAAGGCGTGGTCGCGGCGCAGCGTCTCCTTCTCGAGTTCGTCGTAGACGGCCTTGATAGCTACGAGATCCTCGCGACGCATGACCTTGCCCACGTACTGCATATGGCGTCGGCGCCCCTCGTGGGAGCGAATTCGCGAGGTCTCCTCCACGGCGGCCAGCATGTCGTCGGAGAGAGGGAAACGGGCGCGTTCGCCCGGCGTCATGGCGATGATCGCCTCGCCGAGCGCCTGGAGGGCGTGCATTTCACGCTTGAGCTGGGACTTGCTGACGGGCTCATCGTCCGACAGCGTGATCTGGGCGAGCAGCTCGCGGGGGGAATCCTGGGACATGCCGCATCCATGGTTGAGGCTAGAGAATTCCTACAGTATACCAGCCCGCGGCGGCGGGCTTGAGCGCAACATCACTAGGAGAGACCCATGACACAGGCATTCGATGCCGCGGCTCAGCAGATCCTGCTGGAAACCCGTGCCCAGATGGCCCTTGAACTGGCCCGTCGGCTCGGTGCCGACGCCTGCGAGGTGGGCGCCAGCGTGGATCAGGGCGTCGGCGTAAGCGTACGCGAGGGGGAAGTGGAGACGGTAGAGCTATCTCGGGACCAGGGCATCGCCGTGACGGTCTACGTGGGCAAGCGTAAGGGCAGCGCCTCCTCCACCGACGCCGGGGACGCGTCGATCCGCGCGGTGGTGGAGAAGGCCATTGCGATCGCTCGCCACACCGGCGAGGACCCCGCGTCAGGCCTGGCCGACGCCGAGCTGATGGCCCGTGAGCTACCCGACCTCGACGTTCACCACCCCTGGGCCCTGACCACCGAGCAGGCCATCGAGCTGGCGCTGGCTTGCGAGTCTGCTGGTCGCCGCCGCCCGGGTATCATGAGCTCCGACGGCGCATCGTTATCCACCGGTGAGGGGGTGCGCGTCTACGCCAACAGCCATGACTTCCTGGGCAGCCAGCGCGGCAGCCGCCACTCACTCTCCTGCATGCTGATCGCCGAGGACGCCAATGGCATGCAGCGCGACTATGACTATACCAGCGCACGCCACCCTCGCGACCTGCTGGCGCCTGAGCAGGTTGGTGAGAGTGCCGCCGAGCGCACCCTGCGCCGTCTGGGTGCCAGTCGTCCTGCCACCGGGCGACTACCGGTGCTGTTCGACCCGACCCTGGCAGGGGGGCTGATCGGCTCGCTGATGGGAGCCATCGCCGGTGGTGCCCTCTATCGCCAGGCCTCCTTCCTCTGCGACCGGCTTGGCGACGAGCTCTTCCCTGAGTGGTTCAGCCTCCAGGAGCG
>PWIZ01000164.1 GCA_003560175.1 Halomonas sp.
GGCGCTGGTGCCGGTGTGGGTGCGGCCGGCCGAGCGCGAGATCGATACCGTGGTCTACAGCTCGCGCAAGGCCTTCCTGCGCGAGGAGGGCGCGCCCGAGACCCTGAACGATGTGAACGACGTACAGCTCGACCGCTACTACAAGAACTTCATGCAGGGCATGGGCGAGACCGAGAAGGCCTTCCTGGCCGCGGTGAGCCGCCTGGGGCGCTACCCGGTGGTGGGCGGTCTGGCGGTGCGCTGGGAGGCCGACGGGGTCTATATCGACACCTCCCTCAGCCTGCACGACGCCGAGCGGCGCCCGGCGTTCACCGCGGCGGTCAACAACATGGTCCATCTGGCCCGGGCCATCTACCGCCAGGGCATCTTCAAGAGCTGCCTGTTCAACGCCCGGGACACCCTGCACCTGGATCGCCAGGGGCCGGACCGGCCCTTCCGGATCGAGCCCGGGATGCGGCTGGCCTACGAGGTGAGCGCGGTGCCGGAGCTGGAGGACCGCTCGCGGCTGCACAGCTACTTCGAGGATGGCCCCGACCCCGAGGAGTTCCTGATGCTGCCTGAGCAGATCATCACCTCTCTGGAGGCGCTCAACGAGATCCACCATACCGGGATGATCATCTTCGAGGCGCTGCCCCTGCACCTCAAGATCCACAGCTACTATCGTCTGCTGGACCCCGCCCGGGAGGCGGAATTCCGTCGCCGCCTGGAGGAGATCCTCGACGCCGTGGGGCTGATCGAGGGGCTCGGCGTCTCCGGCTTCATGAAGATGCCCTACAAGGACACTCGCTTCTTCCCCCACGTGGAGCGCCAGCCGGAACGCTTCTATCCCCGCGACCCCCGCGCGGTGTTGCGAGAGGCACGGCGCGAGGCCGAGGGCGGCTGATCACCGGGCTCAGCGGTTCATCGCCTGGGGCAGGTAGAGGGCGATCTCCGGGAAGCGGTGCATCAGGGCGATGGCCAGCAGCATCAGCAGGAAGAAGGGCAGGGTGGCCCGGGTGATGGTCAGGATATCCTTGCCGGTGAGCCCCTGGATCACGAAGAGGTTGAAGCCCACCGGCGGGGTGATCTGCGACATCTCCACCACGATCACCAGGTAGATGCCGAACCAGATCAGGTCGAAGCCGGCCGCGCTGATCACCGGCATGATGATCGCGGTGATCAGCAGGATCAGCGAGATGCCGTCGAGGAAGCAGCCCATCACCAGCAGCAGCAGGGTCAGCGCCACCAGTAGCAGGGTGGGCGAGAGTCCCATCTCGCCGATGGCCCGGGCGAGCTGCATGGGTACCTGGGTGAAGCCCATGGCCGAGGTGAGAAACGAGGCGCCGGCGATGATGAAGGCGATCATGCAGGCGGTGCGGATGGCGGCGAACAGCGATGCCTGGAAGATCTGCCACCCGAAGTGTCCGTTCCAGCGGGCGATCAGCATCGACAGCACGACCCCGACCGCCGCCGCCTCGGTGGGCGAGGCCAGCCCGCCGTAGATGGAGAGGATGATACCGCCGATCAGCGCCAGGATGGGCAGCAGCGACCAGGTCTGGCGCAGCTTCTGAGCCAGGGGCAGCGAGGATTCGTCCCGGCCGGTGAGCCCGTCACGGTTCCCTTTCAGCAGCGCCCAGAGGATCAGGTAGCCCATGAACAGCGCCAGGATCATCAGGCCCGGGCCGATGCCGGCCATGAACAGTCGGGAGATGGACTGCTCGGTCACCACCCCATAGACGATCAGCACGATGGAGGGGGGAATCAGCAGCCCCAGGGTAGAGGCGCTGGCCAGGGTGCCGATGGCCATCTGGGGGTCATAGCCGCGGCGCTCCAGCTCTGGGAGGGTCATCTTGCCCACGGTGGCGCAGGTGGCCGCCGAGGAGCCGCAGACCGCGGCAAACATGCCGCTGCCGATGATGTTGGTGTGCAGCAGACGACCAGGCAGGCGGTTCAGCCAGGGCGAGAGCCCCCGGAACATGTTGTCGGCCAGGCCCGAGCGGAACAGGATCTCCCCCATCCAGATGAACATCGGCAGGGCGGTCAGGTCCCAGCCGTAGCTGGCGCCCCAGAAGTCCGAGGCGAGGATGGGGCCGGGCGCGAAGGGGGTGAAGAATTCCAGGGCGACCCAGGCGGTCCCGATCAGAGCGAAGGCGATCCAGACCCCGCTGCCGAGGAGCAGGGCCAGGGTCAGGATGGCGGCAAGGCTGAGGGTGAGCACGTGGCGTCGTCTCCCGGGGGTGGTGCCCGCTCAGGGCAGGTCGTTGTCGTCGCTGGCGGTGAGTTCGCGGAAACTGTCCGGATCCCTGGCGGCGATGTGCAGGGTGATGAGCATTGCCTCGGCCAGTGCCAGGCAGAGCAGCCCGACGCCGGTAGCGAGCACGGTCTGGGGGATCCACGGCGGAATTGACAGGAACCCGGAGGAGACATCCCGGTAGTGCAGGCTCTCCCGGGCCAGTTCGACCAGGCCGTACACCAGCAGCAGGCTGATGGCGAGGGCCACGATCAGGCACAGGATCTCCATCCACACCTGGATTCGGGCGGGCAGCCGGGAGATGAGCAGGGTCACCCGGATATGGGCGTGATGGACGAAGGTGTAGGCGAGCCCGAGGAAGGTGGCGCCCACCAGCAGGTAGGCGGCGATCTCCGACAGCCCCGTGATGCCCAGGCCCAGGCGACGCAGGCCGACCAGTACCAGCAGGGTATCCAGCACCCGGAAGGTCACCTGCAGGGCCACCAGGGCGCAGATCGTCACCATGCAGAGGGCCGCTCCCCAGGCGCCCAGGCGGTAGAGCAGCGCGAACTTGAAGGTCATGGGGGGCTCCTGTCAGGTGCCGGCCGTCACATCGCGGTGGCAGGGTGACGGCCGGCAAGGCTCACGCTCGTCGCGTGTCACGCTCGTCACTCGGGGCTGCCGATCTCGTCGCGGTAGGCGTCGAGGAGTGCCAGGGCCTCGTCGCCGGCACGTTCCTGCCAGTCGGCGAAGAGCCGGTCGCCGGCCGTCTGCAAGGCCTCGGCCACCGCCTCGTTGGGCGTCACCACCTCGACGCCGTTGTCCTGAAGGGCCGCCAGACTGGCCTCGTTGTTGTCGCGGCTCATCTGCCAGCCACGCGCCTCGGCCTGGGCCGCTGCCTCCAGCAGAGACTCTCGGGTGGCCTCATCCAGCCCGTCCAGGGCGCGCTGGTTGATGAAGATGATGTTCTTGGGCAGCCACAGGTTGGCATCGGTGTACCAGGAGACATAGTCCCAGGCGGTCATGGCGTTGCCGGTGGCGCTGGAGGTGATCATGGCGTCCACTCGACCGGTGCTGAAGGCGGTGGGGATGTCCGACTCCTCGGTCTCGGTGGGGTTGCCGCCGAGGTTCTGGACGAAGCGCTGGGTGTTGATGTTGGGCGCGCGTACCCGCAAACCCTCGAACTGCCCGGGATCGGTGATCTCCGAGCGGGTGTAGAGGCCCTGGGCGGGCCAGGCCACGGCATAGAGAGGCACCAGGCCCTCCTCGGCGAACAGCTCGGTGATCATTGGGCGCGTGGTCTCCCACAGCACCATGGCCTCCTCGTAGCTGCCGGCCACGCCGGGCAGGGTATCGATCTCGAAGATGGGGTCCTCGTTGGAGAGGGTCGAGAGGAAGACCTCGCCCGCCTCGATGGTGCCACGGCGCACCGAGGGCTTGATCTCGCCGTGGGCCACCAGCGAGCCACCACTGTGGACATTGATGCGCAGCGCGCCGTCGGTGGCCTCGGCCACGTCCTCGGCAAACTGCTTGATGTTCTGGGTGTGGAAGCTGGCGTCTCCGTAGGGGGTGGCCATGTTCCACTCGGCGGCCTGGGCGGCTCCGGCGATGGCCAGCACGGAGAGGGGGATAAACAGTGGCGTGGAAAAACGCAGTGGACTCATCGCGCAGACCTCTTGTGGGGTGCGGGGGGAGGGGGCAGGACACTTCGAAGCCTAGCAGCTGCCCGATTCACCGCCCCGGCCGGTTTCGACATTGTCTAAACGCTGGGCATCCGGCGTTTTGGACCGGAGCGCCGGAGAGCGGTGTGGTACGTTTCCCCTATCGGCAGGGTCCATCGCGTCGGGACCTTGCCCCGATCTGCTCTTATCGGGAGGTCCTCTATGACAGCTCTGCTACTCAACGCCGACATGGGGGAGAGCTTCGGCCCCTGGGTGATGGGAATGGATCACGAGGTGATGCCCCACGTGCATCTCGCCAACGTCGCCTGCGGCTTTCACGCCTCGGACCCCGACGTCATCCGCATGACGGTGCGCCTGGCGCGCAAGCACGGGGTGCGGGTGGGCGCCCACCCCGCCTATCCGGACATGGTTGGCTTCGGGCGCCGCTCCCTGGCCTGCACCGCGGAGGAGATCGAGAACCTGGTGCTCTACCAGCTGGGCGCCCTGGCCGGCATCTGTCGGGCGGAGGGGGTCGAGGTCAGCTATGTGAAGCCCCACGGCGCGCTCTACAACGACATGGCCCGGGACCCGGAGATCATGATGGCGGTGA
>PWIZ01000119.1 GCA_003560175.1 Halomonas sp.
CGTCGCACCATGTACAATGTAACGGGTGTGGAGCAGTCGCCGGTGACCATTACCGGGCTGGAACTCAACCGGCGCAATTTCGTGGAATTCCGCCGCTTTTTCAACAATGCCAGTCAGGTGCCGCGCAGCCAGATTGAGGTGGTGTCGTTTGAGTTGACCGAGTATCCGAGGAATCGCGGGCAGTTTCATTTCCTGGTCAACTACGTAGGGCGCAACAACCCGAACGTGATTGGGCTGAATGTGTATTACGACACCAGGCCCACGGCCGAGTTTTACATTATTAAAGACAGCATGAGTGCCGAACGGCTCCGTGACATTGTCAACGCATCTGAATATGAGGTGGAATATACCGATGGCAGCCGCGAGGTGGTGGAGAATCAATACCGGTTCAGGCTGCAATAAAATTGAATTACTTACAGCAATACCCTGTGATGAACATGAAAAAATTTATTCTTTTTGCTTTGCTTTTCCTTGCCGGACTGGGGGTACACGCCCAGGTGACCGTTACCGGTACCGTGAAGAGTGCCGTGGAGGAGGAAACCCTTCCCGGGGCCACTGTACTTGAAGAGGGCACTTCCAACGGGGTGATGACGGATATCGACGGGAACTTTGAAATTACGGTGGCCTCGGAGTCCGCTTCGCTGGTCTTTTCTTTTATGGGATATGAGAGTAAAACCGTGGAAGTAGGTGAGGAACGTCATTTTGTGATTGAACTTGAAACGGCTGCCAGCCTGCTTGATGAGGTGGTGGTAATGGGCTATGGTAGCGTGCAGTCGCGCGAAACTGTGGTGGGAAGTGTGGAACAGGTAAAGATGGATGACCTTTCCAGGATCAGTGTGGCCACTTCGGCCGACCAGATGCTGGAAGGGCAGATCGCCGGGGTGACCGTGGAGTCGGCCTCGGGAGACCCCACCGCTCCGGTGAGGGTCAGGATCCGTGGAGAAAACAGTTTGCCTGAGATCGGTTCCGGCAGCTTTGTGGCTTCCGGCGAGCCGTTGTATGTGCTTGACGGGGTGCCGCTGGTGGATATTTCTGACCCCAATGTGCAGTCGGGGGTGGGTCAGGCCGCGGAAACCGTGGTGAACCCGCTGACCTTTGTCAACCCGGAAGACATTGAGACCATCACGGTGCTCAAAGATGCCTCGGCCACGGCCATTTACGGGGCCAATGCGGCCAACGGGGTGATCCTGATCACCACCAAACGGGGGCAGCGGGGAGCTACCCGGATCTCGCTGACGCAGCGGATGCTGGTGGAGCAGCCCATCAACCTGATGGAATACCTGAACACCGACCAGTACGTGGAGTTGCTGACAGAATACCATATGGCCAACGGGTTGTCGCCTGAGGAAGCCAACAATGCCATCAGCAACCAGGATGTGTATACCAACTGGCGCGACCAGACTTTGCAAACGGCGGTTTCGCACCGGACCAACCTGAGTGTTTCAGGCGGGGGCGGCGGAACCACTTTCCGCCTGTCTTTCGGATTGCAGAACAACCAGACCACCAGTAAAGGCAATGATTTTACGAATATTACTTCCCGTTTCAATGTGTCAACGGAGCTCTTTGACAATGTGCGGCTGACCTACAACGGGGGGATCTCCAGTTTCGAGCGGAATGCCTACTCGGGCTTTGCCACGTATAATTTCCGGCCCAATATTCCGCTGCGCGATGAAAGGGGCAACTACACCCTGATGGACGGGATTGCCCATCCGCTGGCGGAGATTGAGCAGAACATCAACAATGCCGAGCGTTTCTATACCAACAACAGCCTGGAGCTGACTGCCGGCATCACCGACAACCTGACCTGGAAAGGAAACTTCGGACTCGACTATACCAACTCCAAGAACTTTCGTTACCGCTCGGCCGAGAACCGCTCGGGCCTGCGCGACAATGGAAACATCAGGGAACAGCGCAGGGACAATTTCAACTGGACGGCCTATACCCAGGCGGATTACAGCCGGGAAATCAATTTGCACAGGGTTTCGGGCACCCTGGGTGTGCAGGTGAGGGAAGACAACACCACCCGTACCACGGTGACCGACCGCGACCTGATCTCCACCATCGTGATTCTGCCCGGGGTTGGATCGGACCAGCAGCAGGACATTGCTTCCTATGTGAACCGCAGCGCCATGGTGTCTGGCTACAGCCGCATGAATTATGAATACGACGGAAGGTATTTCGGTAGTGTCAACTTACGCCGGGATGCCTCGTCTTATTTCGGCGGTGACCATTCAGTGGAAAATTTCATTTCCGGGGGTGCCTCCTGGAATGTGTCCAACGAAGATTTCTGGCCATCCAACAATGTGGTCAACTATCTCAGGATTAAGACATCCTTTGGAAAGACGGGTAATGCCCGCATCGGTTCCTATGCAGCCAGGGGCCTGTACAATTACTCCACCAACGCAGCGTATAACGGCATTGTGGTGGTCACGCCCAATACGGCCCCAAATCCGGATCTTGGCTGGCAGTCGTCCTATAAGTTCAATGCGGGGTTTTCGGCCCATTTGTTTGACAAGCTCCGCATGGAGGTGGAGTATTATAAAAACTGGAATGTGGATGCCATCATGTCGATGGACGTGACCCCGGAAACCGGCTGGCGGAATATTTCTGTGAATGCGGCCAACATGACCAACACCGGGCTTGAAACAACCATCAGGGGGAATAACCTGAGTCTGGGGCCGGTGCAGTGGAATCCCAACTTCAACATTGCCTTTAACCGGAATGAACTCACCAAACTGGCCAATGACCAGGACATTGTGTTCACCAATACCGGCCTGATCGTGGGAGAGTCCACCAACCTGATCATGGGCTTTGAGTATGCCGGGGTGGATCCCCAGACCGGGAATCCTCAATGGTACCTGCCCGATGGAAGCATCACGGAGAATTACAGCGAAGCACGCCACATCGACAACCGTGTGGTGATCGGAAAATCCAATCCTGATTTTTCCGGTGGGTTCACCAACGGCTTCCAGTACAAGAATTTTAACCTGAGTGTGTTGCTCACCTATGAGTACGGGGCGGATTTTTACCTGCCCTTTGCCGCCAGGAATGCGGAAAACACCCGGCAGCTCAACCTGTTCAACATGAGCGTCAATACCCTTGACCGTTGGCAGCAGCCCGGTGATGAGACTGACATTCCCCGGATATCAAACAGCATCCCCTATGACTATTACAGTTCAAGATGGCTGTTCGACCGCTCCAATATCAACCTGCGGTCAGCCTCGTTGAATTATACCCTCCCGCGCCATGTCAGTGAGCGGATCAGGGCCAGGGCGATTTCAGCCGGGGTGACGGTGAGCAATATTCATACATTTTACCTGGACGGCACAAGAGACGACCGCAACGGCATTGCGGAATACCGCTACCCCATGCCCCAGGCCAGGACTTATTCATTTGAATTAAAAGTTAACTTCTAGAAATACCTGCCACAATGAACATTTTACAATATCTCAAAACCGGTTTTCGCATCAGGCTATTGCCTTTTGCCGCCCTGATGGTGCTGTTTGCATGCAGTGATTTTCTGGACGTGGATGAGCAGACCCGTATCTCCAACGACCAGCTTTTCCGTACTGTGAAAGGCAATGCTGAAGCATTAAGCGGCGCTTATTACATGCTGGGCGATGGTGATTATTATGGGAGAAATATGATGGTGGTGCCCGACATCAAAGGAGGCAACCTGAAAATGCACAACATTGACAACGCCAATCCCATGAGTGCCTATTTCAGGCCTTCATACGAGTTCAGTCATTCGGAAGATCCGGAAAATGACTACACTGACAATATATACAGGCAGATCTATGAGGTGATCATGGGGGTGAACAACATCATTGAATATGCCCCTGAGATTGAAAATGCCACAGAAGATGAGATCAACCAGATCTTGGCCGAAGCCAAAGCCATTCGTGCGCTGGCCCACTTTGACCTCACCCGTTGGTTTGCCCGGCCTTATAACGACTCAAACAATGCCCAGCACCCCGGCGTGGCTTTTATTGACCGGGTTCTGGGTTACAATGAGCATTTCGGCCGCGATCCGTTGTACCGGAATTACAACCGCATTCTGGACGACCTGAAATTCGCCGAGGAGCATATCGGCACTTCATTGGCCCAGAGCCACGCGTCGGGTGCCATGAACTATTATTCGTCGGCCTATTTCTCCAGGCGGAGTGTGCAGGCACTGATGGCCCGGGTTTACCTCTATATGGAAGACTGGAGTAGTGCCCGGGAGTATGCCTCTGAGGTTATCAGCGCTGGCGGGACTTCCCTGCAGTCGCATGAAACTTTTGTGGAGCGTTTCGTGTCGAACGACCCGTCGGGCGAGGATTTGTTTATCATCAACAATGAGGGCCGCAGCAGCGGAGCGCCCCTGGCTTCAATCATGGGCACAAGGAGTGGCCGTACCACCAACTATATGGAGATCAGCAACGACTTGCTCAGCCTCTTCGGCGAAGATGACCGCCGGCTTGACTATTACATCCACG